>CAZQDI010000026.1:0-32726 GCA_964591785.1 uncultured Roseivirgaceae bacterium | reverse complement strand
CAAATCCAAGAGACGAACGTATGCATTCATCCATGAGTTGGAAACGTCCACTTCAAATACGCTAAGCATTAAAGAATTTTAAATAAAAGATTAAACCTTAATAACCGAAAACAATTAAAGAATGGCAAAAATAGATTTTGGTGGAACACTTGAAGAAGTAGTAACCAGAGAAGAATTTCCCTTAGAGAAAGCGCGAGAAGTACTAAAAGATGAAACAATAGCAGTTATTGGTTACGGTGTCCAGGGTCCGGGCCAGGCATTGAATCTAAAGGATAATGGATTCAATGTAATTGTAGGTCAGCGGAAAGGTGGAAAATCCTGGGACAAGGCGGTTGCTGATGGTTTTGTAGAAGGAAAAGATCTTTTCGAAATCGAAGAGGCGTGCGATAAAGGAACCATACTCCAGTACTTACTTTCTGACGCGGGACAAATTGCTCAATGGCCTACCATAAAAAAGTATCTAGCTCCGGGAAAAGCACTCTATTTTTCACATGGATTCGGAGTCACCTACAATGATCAAACTGGCATTGAACTCCCTTCGGATGTAGACGTGATTTTAGTTGCTCCAAAAGGCTCTGGAACTTCCTTAAGGAGACTGTTTGTCGCTGGAAAGGGGCTCAACTCTTCATTTGCTGTACATCAGGATGCTACAGGGAAGGCAAGAGATCGAGTGATTGCACTAGGGATTGGAGTTGGTTCAGGATATCTCTTTGAAACAAACTTTAAAAAAGAAGTATATAGTGATCTTACTGGCGAAAGAGGCAGTCTGATGGGGGCAATCCAAGGTCTTTTCGCAGCACAGTATGACCTGCTTCGCAAGAAAGGTCACTCGCCATCCGAAGCATTCAACGAGACTGTTGAGGAGGCCACACAGTCTCTATACCCGCTCGTTGCTGAAAATGGTATGGATTGGATGTATGCCAACTGCTCTACCACCGCTCAGCGTGGAGCATTGGACTGGTGGAAGAAATTCAGAGATGCTGTTGCCCCAGTCATGGAAGATCTCTACGAAAGTGTAGCAACGGGCAATGAAGCGAGGATCACAATCGAAGCAAACGAAAAAGAAGATTATCGGGAGGGTCTTGAAGCAGAACTTAAGGAACTGAGCGAGTCGGAAATGTGGAGAGCTGGAGCAGCTGTAAGAAAATTACGACCTGAGAACAAGTAGAATTAACCGAAACAAAAAGCCACTAAAAAGTGGCTTTTTTTTATTCATCTAGTTCTCACTCCCAGTCTCATGGTTCCTGAGCTTTGAACTGCTTTTTCCAGAATATGTGGAATCGTTTACTGCATAGGTTTGGTCCAATAAATCCTTCAACTGGGGTTGGCCAGCTTTAACCCAACAGCTAAACCAGATGTCTCCAACCATTTTGATGGAGGCACGAATTCTACGTTCTACCATGCCCCCTAATCGACGATGGTAGTCTCTGGAAAACTTGTAAGAGTACGTTTTTGAAGTGGCTAGTCCTTTTTCTTCAATGCTGTATTTTTTGGAAGGAGCATACTTCTGAGTTAGCTGTTTTTCAAATAAAAAAACGGAATCAAGTGCCTCATGCGCATTAATAATTGCATCCCAGATCCGTTGTTGAATATCAGGAACATACGTCGCCCTCCCAGTAAACAAGTCATACTCTTCAAAAAATAATTCTGGTAATCGTGATTCCCAAAAACCGTGGATACCAACCTGATCCGTAAGCTGCCCATTATAATTCTTAGTTGTATGTAGTGGTACATTTGCATCCGCAATGTAGTGGCCAATATCTGCTGAAATCCTTAGTATCTTCTCCGGATCACGGTTTTCAAAGGCCATTATTAGCCAGTTTGATACCCTAGCGATATGATAGGGGGCAATTCCATATGCGTTTAAGCTATCTTTCGAATACAATTCTACAGCTTGCTTCCAATACCTTGGCATCTTATAGGCTGCAGAATCTCCGTAGTGCTCTAGATCAATGTAGTGTCTGACTCCCTCATTTTTCAAAATGTATCTCCTCTTATCTGGATTGACTGACTTCTCAGTTAGATAATCAAGGTGATGTTTATAAAAATCAATCATTTCGGGAGGCAGTGTGAACACCGCTGTGCGATTGATTTTCTGATGCGCAAAAAAGCCCCAAAGATCGGCCTTTACTCCAATCGGAGTGAGTAGTAACAAATAACAAATAAACGTTCGCATACCAATCTTATCTAAAATGACATGCGCTAAATGTAGTTGCTTAGAATCTCAAAATATGAACTCAGCAAAGATGGCAAACAGAGCTCCCAGCAACCCTATCAGAATCTTATTTAGACCAAAATGATGATCCGGGCTTGACTCCACAAAAATGGTGGTGGATATGTGTAAGAAGCTTCCGCAAACAATGGCAAACATGATTAGAATGCTTTTTTCGGAAACGAAAACATAATCACTTAATGCCAGACCCACCGGAGAAGAAATACTAAACAAAATCAAAACAAATAGTGCTCTTCTCCCCATTCCGGACATGGCTGCCATCAACGCAAAGGCGGCAGGCATCTTATGCAAGATAATTCCAATGAGTACAGAGTGGGATTCATGCTCCGCATGGAAAGGGGAATCATGTGTCAAAATGGTGCCTTCTAAAAGACTATGAATCATTAAGGCAACAATGATCGATGTTCGGCCACCTACAGAAATTGCACGATCTGAATGTATATGTCCATGTTCTATACCTGAAGAAAAGTATTCCAGAAGCTGTTGTATGAAAAAACCGAGAAGCACGTATAAGCCCATTTGGGCAGGTTTTTCACTGATTGTGTAAAGTTCTGGAATGATATGAATAATCGTGATGGCGAATAAGTAGGAGCCTGCGAAAATAAGAGGCATCCGGATGTTCTTTGAAAGTGAAGGAAATAGCTTCAGCGACAAACCCCCGGCCAGGGTGCTAACAATTAAGGTAGTAACAATAAAGAACATGTTCTAAAAAAGTCTATTGTGCCTTATTCAGTTCCACGAACGAACGAATTCCCTGTGAAACATAACTTTTGATTTCTCCAGCTTCGTCTTGGTATACAAGAATTGATTCTATCTTCTGATTTTCTACAATAGCTATGGCTTCTTCTAAGCCCATCACCATGAACGCGGTCGCATAGGCATCAGCGGTCATACAGTCTGGTGCAAAAACCGAGGCACTTAGCAAATTGTGATTTGCGGTATACCCAGTCCTCGGATCAATAATATGTGCATAAATTCTGCCTTCCTTTTCATAGTAGTTTCGATAGTTTCCAGATGTTGCCAGGGAATTGTCTTTTAATCTTACGACAGCCAATAGCTTTTGCTCGTTTAAGGAAACCGTTGGATCTTCGATTCCCAAAGACCAAGACTTTTCTTCGTGATTCTTTCCTCTGCAGCGTACCTCCCCACCAATCTCAACTAAGTAATTGTCTATCCCCTTATTCTCCAACAACTCACCAACCATGTCTACCGCGTAACCTTTGGCAATGGCACTAAAGTCCAATTCATACTGAAATGGAAGTGAGACAGTCTGCTCATCAAAACGGACTGCTTCGAATCCAACGACCGATAGCAGGGAATCTACAGCTGCAGAATCAAGAGTGGTTACCTCCAGATCAGGACCAAACCCCCATGCCCTAATCAATGGCCCGACAGTTGGATCAAATCTTCCTTTCGTGACCTTAAAGAGCTCCTGAGTTTTGGACAAGATCGGAAAAAAGAATTCAGAGGAATAAGTTAACTGACCTGAGTCATTGAGTCTGGTTATCTCTGAATCCGGAATATAGGTAGACAAGGATTGGTTAAATGCAATTAACAAGTCATCAATTTCCTCTTTCGCAATCTCCGCCCCGGTACCCATAAATTTGACATTGTATACAATTGTTCCCATGGTTTGCCCAGTGATTGACCTTAATCGTGGCGCATCTTTCCTTAGTATGGTGAAGACCACATAAGCTAACACTAGCCCGATACCAAAAACAAGAAGTGCTTTTTTATTCATCCATGGAAGTTTCTGCAATGATAAATCAATCAGTCATCAATTATATTTGAATTTCAAATGAGAGAAGACTATTTACAGGCAGATGGAGAATCGATGGGCTCGTCGGAAAAAGAGTTCGAAAAAGCGCTCAGACCCCTTTCATTTGAAGATTTCACAGGGCAAGCCAAAGTTGTAGAGAATCTCAAAATATTTGTAGAAGCAGCCAAACAACGAACAGAACCTCTCGATCACGTTTTACTCCATGGCCCGCCAGGACTTGGAAAAACAACACTCTCCTTTATCATAGCTAATGAGCTGAATTCTAACATCAAAGTGACTTCTGGCCCTGTATTGGACAAAGCCAGTGAGCTAGCCGGCCTCTTGACGAACCTAGAGCCACATGATGTACTTTTTATTGATGAAATACATCGGCTCAATCCTGTCGTGGAGGAATATCTCTACTCGGCAATGGAAGATTACCGGATCGACATCATGTTGGATTCAGGTCCAAATGCCCGCTCTGTCCAAATTGAAATCAATCCTTTCACATTGATTGGAGCTACTACCCGTTCAGGGCTATTGACTTCTCCTCTGCGCGCCCGGTTTGGTATCAATGCCAGACTTGAATATTACGACGCCAAACTGCTCACGAGTATTGTAGGAAGATCAGCAGATCTGTTGGAATCTGTTATTGATCAGGAAGCGGCATACGAGATTGCCAGAAGAAGCAGGGGCACACCACGGATCGCTAACAACCTTCTGCGCAGAACGAGAGACTTCGCCCAGATCAAAGGCGATGGAGCAATTACGATGGAAATAGCCAAAATGGCATTAACTGCACTAGATGTAGATGATCACGGGCTTGATGAGATGGATAATAGAATCCTATCTACCATCATCAACAAATTTAAGGGAGGTCCGGTGGGTCTTGGCACCATTGCTACTGCTTGTGGAGAGGAGGCAGAAACCATCGAAGAAGTGTATGAACCGTTTCTTATCCAAGAGGGGTACCTCAAGAGAACTTCTCGGGGTAGAGAGGCGACAGAACTTGCATATAAACACCTAAACCTGTTACCTCCTAGACAGTCAGGAACCTTGTTCTAACAGTCTTTTTATTTCTTCCTTTTTGTGCTCTTCCTGGGTCTTCACTGAGGAGATCAGTTCCTCCACCAGCTTTTTGGATGTCACTTTTTCCCTTCTATTCAACTTATAGCTTGGAGTCGTTTTCTCATTCCAGGAAATAAGGAAGAAAAGAATAAAGAAAGAAATGATTGGCAAAACACATCCCAATGCAAACCATGCTCCAAATGACCTTCCATATTGTCCAGCACAATATCCAGTCAACAGTGGGAACATGAGATAAAATATCAGCCCGGCTAGTATTGCATCAACGATCATCTCTTCTCTTTGCTTATTTCTAGAAGCATTTTCTCTTTCAATTGTTACGAAAAACAGAAAGAAAATTCTGGATGTAAATTTACTATGTGTCCAATCGTGATACCATAAAAAAACTCGCCAAAGAACTAGGATTTTCTTTTTGTGGAATTTCGAAGGCAGAATTTTTGGCGTCGGAGGCACCCAAACTTGAAGAATGGCTCAAGAGAGAATACCATGGCAAGATGGGTTACCTCGATAATCATTTTGACAAACGACTCGACCCAACCAAGTTAGTACCAGGAGCCAAATCCGTGATAAGCCTTGTCTACAATTACTTCCCAAACAATACATATCAAACGGATGATAGGCCCAAAATTGCTAAATATGCCTACGGCCAGGACTATCACTTCGTCATTAAGGATCGACTTAAACTCTTTATGGATCGTATCACCCAAAATATCGGCATCGTGGAGGGTCGAGTCTTCGTAGACTCAGCACCGATCCTTGAACGTGCCTGGGCAGCAAAAAGTGGCTTGGGTTGGATAGGTAAAAATTCACTTCTTCTTAATAGAGAGATGGGTAGTTTCTTCTTCTTAGCAGAACTTATTATCGACCTTGAGCTGGAAGCGGATGGACCCATGAAGGACTACTGCGGAACGTGTACTGCTTGTCAAGATGCATGTCCAACTGATGCGATACCCGAACCCTATGTCGTTGACGGAAGCCGCTGCATTTCTTATTTGACGATTGAATTAAAAGAGGAGATTCCCGACAGTTTTAAAGGCAAAATGGAAAATTGGGCCTTCGGCTGTGACATCTGCCAAGATGTATGCCCCTGGAACCGCTTCTCCAGACCAAATAGCGAGTCAAAGTTCAAACCTCAGGGATGGGAAGGATTTGATAAAAATGAATGGCGTGAAATGACCAAGGATGTATTTCAACGAGTTTTTAAGAAATCAGCAGTGAAACGGACGAAGTTTGAGGGATTGAAAAGAAACCTAAAGTTTATTGGAGAAAAATAAAGGCTCTTCCAGGCCAATCAATGGCTTTTCTAGCTAGCGCTTCATGTCCAGTTCAAGCTTCGATTTCTGTGAAACTCGAACTGCCTCCGCTAAATCAATTGCTTGAAAATGTTCTTCAAGCTCTATGAGTGTCATAGTTGATTCAAATGGTAAGAATTCATTTGCCTGTTTTAATACAAAATAGGCGGCCCTCGGCTGCAATCGGTAGGTTTCTTCTGTTAGCTGACTTTTGCTACAGACCCCAAACCACTCTTCGTTCATGTTGTTCTTGCCATCCTTTTCATCTCTGTAATAGCCTCCATTGTTCCATGATGCAGACCGATCATGAACATCCAGGTTAGTCGTTTGACCTGCCTTCCACCAACCGTCGCTGAATTGAAAAGTGAATCCCCCTATACAATTGCCAGCTCCGCCAATTCCGGCAGCATTTGAAAATATTTCTTTCCAGTTGCCCAGTAGATAATAAGCCTGAGACTCCTCATCTTCTTCTCCCCTAATCGCATCAAAGGCGTCTGCCCCCACTTCAGTGAACATCATTGGCTTCCCTAATGCTTGTTTGACACGCTGGAAAGTGTCACCAAAAGATATTCCACGGTACATATTGGTGCCGAAAATATCAACGTCAGGGCATTCCTCTTTGATGATGTCAATAAACATCATATCTCCATTACAAAGCGCTACAGGTTTAGCAGGATCAACGGCTTTCATTAAGATCGCCGCCTTGTTAAAAAGGCCATACATAGCGCGAGCTCTAATCGCAGATTTTTGGTCCATGGAAAGAGGGCTCGAAGACTGCTGAGTGACTGACTTTCTTCTATTGTTCAGTAAAAAAAGCTTATACATGGCCCTGGTTTGTAAGACGGTTGCCGTTTCCTCAGGCACATTTTTTGAAGTTTCTTCCTCCCAAAAGAGTCCGTAGTTGTTTTCATTTCCTAATAAGTAGATCAATAATCCCGGTGTTTCTCTATACTCTTCAGCTAAATTGGTGACCTCATTGAGCAGGATTTCTTCTACTCTTGGATCATCGTAACGCGTATTTGCCATCCATTCCTGTTCGACAGTCAGTCCATACCTGCCAAAGGTGTGATTGAGCATGGTATAAATTCCATAGTTCTCATAGATATATTCAATCCACTTCCTTGGAATACCCGCATAAATTCTCAGCGTATTTACTCCCATATTCCTTAGCAAGGTCATTTCATCTTTTAGCACTGATTTGATAAAGTCGTCCGATTCATTCCATAGGCTATAAGTGTAGTTTGTTCCGATTGGATAATAATCCCAATTCATTCCTTTGACCAGGAAATCCTTGCCATCAACGACCAGCTTCATACCCTCACTGCTTTGGGAGATCTTAACCTCGGTGCCCTTTCCAAAGGTGGCATCAATGGTATATAGCAAGAAGATCAAGAGGATACCAAACCTTTTCATTTGTGCTTCATTCAGAATGCGAAATATATTATTTAAAAGTCAATGATAAAATTGAAAACCATTACTTAGTTGTGGTAAAAATGTTTGAGGGTGATTGGTTTTCCGGTTCGTTAGTGTTCTATAATCAACGTAAATTGAGCAGATATGAACTGGCCCGACGTATTTAATGGAATCCAATTATGCATCGGCTTCCAGCTCCTTTTGATTGCGGTCTTTTTACTTAAAAGCAAGCAAAGGAGGAATTACCTCCTAGGTACCTACACCATTCTCATCAGCGTTTCGTCGTTGACCAGCGGCTTGTATACCTATCTGGAAAATACCCCCCTGATCAATTTCCTATTTGGTGCTCATCTGATCATTTTTCATGCTCCGCTTTTATTCCTATACATCAAATCACTTGGAGACAGCAACCATCAATTAAGACAGCACTTCATTTTCCCTTTCCTTTACACCTTATTTTATGTAGTGATCAAACTGTACTTTACCGGATTCTTCGAAGAGAATAGTTTGCAGTTACTTATTACCCATTTGTTTCTCTCTGTGGTTTACACGGGAATCTACCTGTACTTTGGTTCAAAATATTTCAATGTCAAATTGAATGATTCTTTGAAGCAAAAGGCCCTTAAAAAGTTCCGATTGTTTTACCTAATCACAAATGTTCACTCAATAAGCCTATATTCCCTCATGGCAGGTTCTTATGTGACTTATCTCTATTTCTACGATGATTTCCTCTTTTTCAATGAGCATATTGTTCCAGATATATTCTCGTTTATTATCTACATACACCCGCTCACAAGCATCATATTTATCATTTATCTACTCTCGGAAACGCACTCATTGCAGTCTCTGATTCTCGATAAGGGGATAACAAGGAGTTATATGGGCGGAGCCAAGAAAAATCAAATTATGGGTTCTATCACCCAAATGATTGACGTTCAGAAAAAATTTAAAGATCCTGACTATAACCTCAGGCTCCTTGCTAAGGAAATTGGCGTTAGCGACAAGGATTTGTCAGAATTCTTTTCAGAAGAATTATCTACTTCGTTTAACGATTTCATCCATAAGAAAAAGCTGGAAGAGTTTAAGCTGCTGATCAAAGAAGATTTAGGAAATACGTACAGTCTGGAAGGTCTAGCCCATCTCGCAGGATTCAAATCCAAAGCTACCTTTTACCGGGTATTTAAAAGAGTGGAGGGAATCACTCCAACACAATATAAAGCTCAACAGAAAAGGACTACCCCACTACTCGATTAAAGAGCATAGTCTACCCTAAATCGTCTCAAAACAGAATTGAGACTCATTACCTCCTGCACAGTGCTGAGTAATTACCTAACAGACGCAATATTTGGACGGTAATCCCGATCTCCCAAAAAGACAAAATTCAACGCGCATGAAGTATAAACTTCTAATCAAAGTCCTAATCCTTTGCTCATTTTTAGGAATCAGCAACTGCATCAACGCACAAACAAAGAAGGATAAGGCTTCTAAGACAATCAATACAGAAGTAGATCCCAATTATGTCTATGAATTTGAAAAAACCCGCTATGTACCTCCAGGTGACAAAACCCTGCTGATTGTAGGCCAGTCACTCAAGAACATCAACGAATACCGGGCATTTACCAACTATACTGACTATCCAGCCGGGTGGTCAGCTTACTGGGCGGTTACTGAATTTGCAGGTTTTGAAGCCCCATGGACCACCATATCCGGAGACACCCAACACCATGGCTTCTTAGTGGAAAAATTTGATAACATGGTCATTCATAGTGCCATGTGGATGGTTGGAAAATGGGGAGTTGCTAAAAAAACCATCGAGGGCGGATACGACGATGTCATCAAAAAATATTGTAACTGGGCAAAAACAGTAGATCGCCCCATTTACTTAAGACTTGGATACGAATTTGATGGACCACACAACCAGCTCGAACCCTCTGAATACGTGCTGGCCTACCGACGCATAGTTGATATGATGCGGGCCGAAGGAGTAGATAATGTGGCCTACGTTTGGCATTCGTATGCGGCCCCTCCTTATAAAGGATACGATGTTTCAGACTGGTATCCGGGTGACGATTATGTTGACTGGGTAGCCATTTCAGTCTTTTTCCAACCCTATGATGACCTCTCAACTCATAAGGAAACCAATGATGTACTGGCTTTTGCCAAAGCCAAAAAAAAGCCTGTCATGATCGCAGAGACGAATCCGGTCAAAGGCATCGATCCAAAAGGCATGAAGATCTGGAACACCTGGTTTGTCAATTTCTTCTCCTTCTGCTATCAAAAAAATATTAAAGCCATTGCATTTATCAATGAGAACTGGCAAAGGCTGAGCATCGATGGCATTGAAGAATGGCAAGACGCTCGTATCTACACCAATAAAAAAGTAGGTAGTGCCTGGTTGGAAGAAGTCAGTAAAGACAAATACCTGAAACGATCTTCGGAGCTGTATGAGCAATTGGGATATGTAAAAGAGGATCAATAAACACCCATCATGAATGAATAAAAGATGATAGAAATGAAACTAAAACCGTACGCTCTTTTCCTATTTGCAGTCATCGCTGTGAGCTGTCAAAAGCCATTATCCAGTGATGATCAGCTATCGGCTGGAACCGTCAAAGTCACGATCATGTATCCCAGGAACGAAGGAAGCACTTTTGATATGGATTACTACTCCAATCAACACATGACCATGTTATCCGATTTATTTGACGGGATCATGCTCGATTACAAAATTGACCTGGGAACCTCTGGAAGAACGGCAGAAGAGCCCGCACCATTTATGGCTATCGGCTATCTGTACTTCAATAGCTTATCCGAGTATCAATCAGCTTTTGGACCAAATGCGGAAAAAATCTTAAATGATATTCCCAACTACACAAACATTCAGCCCGTGGTTCAAATTAGTGAGGTAATCAAATAGATCAAACCCATGAAGTTAGAAATTAAAGCTCATCATCTGCAAGGCATTGAAAACCTTGGCAAAGCCTATGAAAACGATGATCGGTTTCAAGCAATAATAATCGGTGGCTCGGTTGCTAAAGGATGTGCGAGAGACGATTCAGACGTCGATTTCATGATCGTCGCCACAGATGAGGAGTTTCAACAGCGGCAAAAAACCGGCGACCTGTTTATTAATCGGACAGATCTCACCGAATACAAAGGAGGATTTGTCGATGGTAAGATTATTGACATGGCTTACTTAAATCAGGTAGCTCAGAAGGGCAATGAACCAACTCGTGCGGCATTTGATGGTGCATTTACCGTCTTTTCCCGAATAAAAAACCTGGATTTGTTGATTGATCGCATCAAAACGTACCCAGAATCTTCAAGGAGAGAGAAGCTTAGAAAATTCTATTCAATGTCATTTATCCAAGACTGGTTGATGGGTGAAGCCGAGCGTCACGATAACCTATATACCAAAAGCAGGGCCGCCTCACAACTTTGCTTATTCTCTGGAAGGCTGATACTGGCCTACAATAGAATTTTTTTCCCGTACCATAAGTGGTTCTATGAATATCTTAAGAAATGTCCGGAAAAGCCAACTGGTCTTCTAGATAAAATGAATCAGGTCCTGCGTCAGCCAAACGCAGAGAACTCAAGATCACTCTTCAGGTGTGTGAAGGAATTTAAAGACTGGGGAATATCTGACATTGAGGCCTTTCGATGGTTTATGGAAGATGTTGAGTGGGCATGGATGGAAGACAAGGCCACCCTTGAAGACTGGTAATCGCTACTTTCGAAATCGTTCTAGAAGAAAAATAACTGCACTAAAAATGAAAACCATGATCAATCAACTTGTTTCGAACCTCGTTTTTGTTTCGTTTGTACTTCTATGGGGTTGTAATGCCAATAATCAAATGACCATCACCAACGCGACTAAATCTGAATTACGTTCAACTGACGAAGGCTATCGAATTTTTTTGGATGGCAAGCCTTTCTATATTCAGGGTGCGGGAGTCAGTGATGGAAACCTTGAAGCACTCGCCAGTCACGGGGCCAATTCTTTTAGGACCTGGAGCACTGACAACGGCAAAGCCATTTTGGATCAGGCTGATGCATTGGGTCTGAAAGTTATGATGGGTATCTGGGTTGGCCTTGAACGGCATGGATTTGATTATAATAATAAGGAAGCCGTAAGATCGCAGTTGGAAAGTATTCGGGAACAGGTAGAACAGCTGAAAGACCATCCTGCTTTGATGATCTGGGGAATTGGTAATGAGTTGAACCTGCAGTCCACCAACCCTAAGGTCTGGAATGCAGTAAATGACATCGCCAAAATGATCCACAAAGTAGACCCAAACCATCTAACAACCACTTCTTTATCTGGCATTGATACGGGAGACCTAGCCCTCATTGCAAGCAGAGCACCGGAACTTGATTTTGTGAGCATACAACTTTATGGTGCCATTGAGGTCCTACCCGAACTAATAGATAAGGCAAATTACAAAGGTCCGTTATTAGTGACTGAATGGGGCGCTACCGGATACTGGGAAGTAGCTACGACAACCTGGGGAGCTCCCCTGGAAAACAATAGCTCGGTAAAAGCGGATTTTTACCGGAGCAGGTACCAAAAATCGATTGCCGGACAATCTCAGCAAGTGATGGGGTCTTTCGTATTTCTGTGGGGCCAAAAACAAGAGCGTACTCCTACCTGGTTCGGAATGTTTATGCCCGATGGCAACGAGACTGAATCCGTCGATGCGATGCACTATGTATGGAATGGTGAGTGGCCAGACAACCGTTCGCCGAGATTGCAAGCTTTCACCCTAGATGGCAGACAGGCAACGGACAACATCCGGCTCAATGCAGGCAGTACATACACCGCCACAGCTGAGGTCACAGATCCAGATGAAGATAAATTGACATATATATGGGAAATCATGCGGGAAAGCGAAGCGAATTCTACTGGTGGAGATGCTGAATACATCCCCCCGGTTATAGAAGGGTTATTCATTGACAAGACCGACAAAACAGCGACCTTCAAAGCACCTTCACAGTCGGGAGCCTATCGATTGTTTATTTATGTGCTAGACGGACAAAAGCATACGGCGCATGCCAACATCCCATTTTGGGTGGAGAACTAGGTTACTTGGGCCAGTGAATGTTTTTTCCAATCGGAATCATTCGATCCTTGATTTCAATGTTTTCTGAAGAATAGGAAGTCACCAGATCTTCATTAATAATAAAGGATTTATGAACTCGCTTAAAATTAGAAGGCAGGCTACTTTCAAGTGCTTTTAGCTTTTGATAGCTGATGATCGGCTTTTTCCCTTCCAGATAAAAAGTGACATAATTACCCAGACCTTCCACATAAAGAATCTCAGAAGGTTTAATTCTGAAATTTCTCTTCTCAGATCGGACCTCTACTATTTCTTCGTCATCCTTCATCCGTTTGAGCCGCTCGATCCTCCAATAGTCATACATCTTTAGACCAGATAAAAAGAGAACTGTTGAATTGACCAGCAGCACCCCTCTAAAAATTCCAGAAAAACTCCAGAGAATGGCATCAGATTGCAGAAATACCAACTCGTAATAGTAGTATGTCAGAATACGCTGAACAACCCCTGCTACCACCACCAGAAAAAGGTAAAGCAACCCAAACTTTTGCAATTGATCTTCAAGGAGAAAATTGGGAATTGCCCAGTACAGTACCAGGTAACTGGTTGCGATCCGCAATGGCATTAAGATGAGTTCCAAGCCAAACGATTGATATAGGGCTCCCTCATTCGCCCAGACCATACTGAAAAAAATGTAGTAGCCAACCCAGAATAAAACATGCGTAAGCATGCGCGATCCAAGGAGGTATTTGTACGTAGGATTTTTTAAAGTCATAATTCTACCCGCATTGACATCAATAAACGGACTGCTCACATAATAAGCTATTATCAAGTGGAAATTGCGTCTAGTTTAAGAGGAAAAATGAAAAATACACTACTTGCCCTTTCCTTTTCTTTTTCGATTTTTACCTATGGACAGGACCTTGCCCGAAGAGCAACTCTGGGTGCTAAGCTAACGCTTATGTCAGAAAGCCCAGGCGCATCCATCGCATCGGTTGAAAAAGGTAGTCCACTAGAAAAAGCCGGAGTAAGTCAAGGAGATATCATCCTCCAGATCGATGGAGATCAAATCTCATCTGGTGAAACCCTCACCTCTATCACGTATGCGCTTCGCGCCAAACGATCCACCAAAATTCTGCTCCGTAGAGGGTCTGAGGTCCTCAACTTCTCGGTAAAACTTGAAGAGTTAGCTAAAGAATCCCATCAAAATCTAACGACTTATTATGAGTCTGTCACCTCAGATTATGGTCTCAAGCAGCGAGTCATCATTACCAGACCAAAGGGAGCCAGTACTCCCCAACCGGCTATACTTCTAATTCAAGGACTCAGCTGTAGTACAATTGAGAAGTACTCAGGAAGAGGAGGAAACTGGGTCAAACAAATTAATGACATAGTTGAGAAATCAGGAATGGTGGTACTTCGCATTGACAAGCCGGGAGTCGGGGATAGTGAAGGAGATTGTGCATCAACTGATTTTCTAACTGAGCTAGAGGGATATAAAGCTGCGATCCGTCTGCTGAAGTCGAAAGACTACGTAGATGCAAATCAGATCATCGTATACGGTTCCAGCATGGGTAGTGCGCTTGCTCCCTTGTTAGCTAATGAATTCAACCTGGCAGGAGTGATCTCTGACGGTACATTTTTCAAGACATGGTTTGAACACATGCTTGAAATTGAGCGTCGTATTAGACAAATGAGTGGCGATGACGAATCAGCCATTGTCGAAAAGATGAATCAAGCCTTTATTCCCCTCTATTACGGAATGCTCATTCAAAAGAAAAGCTATCGTCAGGTCATTGACGAGTATCCTGCCATTGCAAAACACAACTACCATCCGGGGGGGCATATGTACGGCCGACCGCTCAGTTATTATCAACAACTGCAAGAGTTTGACCTGGCCGGTGAGTGGGCCAAGTTGAAGGTCCCTGTTAGGATACTATATGGAGCCAACGATTGGATCATGTCGGAGTTTGACAATCATATGATCATGAGTGTGTTGGATCAATCAGGGCATGAGGATCACGAATTACTCATCTACCCCGGACTAGACCACTGGAATTCCATTCATAAAAACCCAAAAGATTCATTCGAGGGGAAAGCAGGGATATGGGATCCAAAAGTTCCTGAAATCATTATCGGTTGGGCAAAAGAAATGGTGAAGCAGCAGTGATGCGTATCTTTTCGATGCATCGCACCTAAAAATCACCCAATAGTATGAGTTGTTTTTCCCTGGAATAAACGATCATTGGCTCACAATTCACTATTAAATTAAACCAATGGAGTTAGGACAATTTTCTATTAGTCTTCCTGTGAAAGATATGGAGGCAAGCCTTGATTTTTATCAAAAACTGGGATTTGAAATCATTGATGGAGGACATATGAATCAGGGGTTTCCGGATTCAGAAACCACAAGCTGGCGAATCCTAAAATCGGGAACTTCAGTAGTAGGGCTATTTCATGGCATGTTCGATCAAACGATCATGACCTTCAACCCGAAGGATGTGAGAGGGATTCAAAAGAAGCTCAAGGAAGATGGAGTTTCCCTCATCAAAGAAGCGGACGAATCCACTGAAGGACCGGAGCATATCATCATGACCGACCCAGACGGAAACCAGATCATGCTGGACCAGCATTAAGAGAAAGCGAAAGTTTCTTATCCTTGTAAGAAACTTTCACTTTTTTCAAATGAACCGACTTAGCCCTACAATTTTGTTTGCACTGTTCCTGCTTTTTGGCACGAACCTTACAGCAACCGCCCAGGAAACCATCAAAGGAAAATTCGAGCATGTTGTGCTCTTCTTCCTAAACAACCCTGACGATGAGGCAGAGAAGGCCAAATTAGAAACGGGATTAAGGAACCTGATCAAGAACTCAGAATTTATCGTCTCGGCGCATTTAGGGGTTCCAGCCATGACGCCACGAGATGTTGTCGATAATAGCTACTCGTTTAACTATACCGTGACCTTTGACTCGAAAGAAGCTCAGGACAAGTACCAGGTGGAGCCCGTTCACCTCGAGTTCATCGAAACCCATAAACACCTGTGGAGTAAAGTGCTTATCTACGATTCCATCAACCTACTGAATTCGGAGTAGTTGAATATACTTTACCTTTTTGATGTGCTGGGCACAATGGTCTTTGCCATCTCCGGTGCCCTGGCTGGTAGAGACAAAAAGCTCGATTTCTTTGGAATTGCTGCAGTTGGATTTATCACCGCGATTGGAGGGGGTACGGTAAGGGATCTACTGATCGGAAGCACACCTGTCGGATGGATGAACGATTTGATTTACTTGGCAATGATTGGTTTAGGCATTCTCATTTCGTTGCTATTTGGTAAGAAAGTACGAAAACTACGACGCACTTTCTTCATCTTCGACACCATCGGGATTTCAGTCTTTACCGTCTTAGGCCTGCAGAAGGCTCTGGCACTGGGGGTACATCCCATTATTGCCATCATCATGGGGATGGTCTCGGCAGTTTTCGGCGGGGTGATCCGAGACATCATCTGCAACGAAATACCACTGATCTTCCGCAAAGAGGTCTATGCGCTCACTTGCATTTGCGGTGGAATACTCTTCGTTGTCCTGCGATACCTGGACCTTGTGCAGTCCATTAACCTCATAGTAACGGTATTATTTATTACTGCATTCAGAATTTTAGCAGTACGAAACCAATGGAAGCTCCCGGACTTAAGTTAAGACTTTTGCAATGTTTTCATGTCGGCAATCAGCTGTCTCACCGATGATTTATTTAACCCATTGTAAATACCGCGAATTCTTCTGTACTGATCGATCAGAACAAAGTTTTCTGTGTGTATGAAGTCATCCGGATCTTTTTCCAAACCGAGATCTTCTTCCACAAAATACTGGTTTCTGCCCAGGTCATAAATCACTGATCGACTTCCCGTCAGCAGATGCCATTGCTTTTTCACGATTTCTTTTTCCTGAGCATAATCCAGCAATATTGGCACACTATCGTATTCGGGCGTTACGGAATGCGAAAGGATCAGTACATCTTCGTCATTCAGAAATGCCTCCTGCACCAGTTTCATGTTGGATGTCATCCTTGGACAAATACCCGGACAACTGGTAAAAAAGAAATCCACCACCGTCACCTTCCCATCCAGGGCTTGTTCGGTCATCTTAGTGCCGTACTGATTGATTAGTTCAAAAGATGGGATTCGATGAAAATCGTCCGGCACTTTACTAGCAGTCAACCACTTTGGCGTAAATGTAGCTTCATTATAATAGGGCAACTCAGTGACCCTACTCGTCTTTTCATCCTGCTGACTGGTAGTACAGGAGAGGGCCATTAAACCTAGCAGACTACTGAAAATATACCACTTGCTCATTCTCCAATTCATAACAAAGATTTGCTCTTTTAAGTCCAAATACACGACCGTTTTTTGCTTCATAATTTGCGTACAAAGCACCATTCTTACGGAAGGCTTTTTGCATGCCGTCTTCTTTTCCTGCCACCAAGTTTAACAACTTATGCAACTCGCCCGAAGGATACCACTTTCGCTGTTTTCCATGCAGCTTCCCATCTTCATAATTCAATTCCGCCAGCAGTTGATGGCCTTCTTCGATCCCCCATCTTCTCACTTTTCCATGCAGTTTGTTATTGGAATAGCTCTCCTCAAATTTTAGTTGACCATTTGGAAAATACGTTCGCTGAACACCTTCCTTTTTTCCATTAAAGACAGGAATCTCTTTGGCCATTGCATGCTCATTGAAATAAAAAGTAATCCTACCTGAAACCTCCGAAGAGTCTTGAATCGTTCGCCAAAGGCTCTGACTTCGGTCATAGTACACCTCGTCTTGCTTCCACTCAGTGTCAGGGATGACAACCAGGGGCCCGGAGGTATCCTGAATCTCCTTCAGGCAGGAAGTGGTCGTCAGAGCTAACACGAAAATTGCCGCGATCTTTTGCATCAATCTCAATTACATGATTGTGCTAGGGGTACCCTGGAGATCTACACCAAACAACAGATAATACGTATTGATGTAAAGTTCATTGATAATGTGATAATGATATACAGGCTCATCGCTATGTGGCGTCATGCCAAAATGCCCACCTGATTCATCAAGATCGTTGGGATAATCGCCCGCCGCATTGTCTCGTCGACCATACAAGAGAAAACCATCAGCCATGATCCCTACCAATTGGTGATCATCATACGACATGGCTCCGTTATTCTCGTCTACATTTCTCGACTCTACATGATAGTGATAGCCTGTTGGACCGGAATGACCACCAGCCCAGTCAAAGCCTGACGCGGTCGCCTCCGTTACGTCGGTCGGACCTTCAGATTGGTTATAAATTGGAGCACCTGAAACCGAGATACCAATAGCTCCTAGCCCGGTTGCTGAGGAAGAAGTAGCCAGCTCCGGTGCTGCCGACACAGTCAGTGTATAACTACTTTCAGTAATAAACCCCGGCGAAATTGACGCTTCCTGAGCGATAATGGGATCGATGTACAACGAACTATTTGGGCTCCAGTAAGGGGAAGTATGGTCTGGAAGTCCTGTGGAATGAATAGTGATTTCATCTCCGTCAAAAGAAACGGTCACTGAACTGGCGTTGAATTCATCGAACGCCGATACAGGCGTGGCCACCGCTGTGGATGCACTGTCATCGGTATCGATGTCATCAGCATCGTCATTTCCACAGGAAGAAAAAATAAGGGACATCAGTACGATTCCGGAAAGTAAGGAAAGGAGTGTCTTTTTCATTTCTTTGATCTTTTTTGCTTTAGGAAGGCTAGTTCTTATTAAACCCTACCTCAGGAAGCATTTTTTTTATAATCATTTCTTAAGACTGCGTTCTAAGGTTATTCAATTACATTTTCTTAATTTCATTTCCAACTTAAAACCTGACCCCATGCAAAGATTTTCGATCGCTCTCCTCCTGGTCATTTGCCTGCTATCAAGCTGCCAAAAAAGCAGTCGTGACGTAGATGTGTCACAAGATGCTCGATTCACTAACTATGTGACCGGATTCACGTCCGGCATCATCTCAAAAAAGGACAACATCACCGTGCGTTTTGCCAACCATGTCAACTTACCGGAAGAACCCGCCGCCAGCCTGATTAGCCTCTCACCCTCCGTGGCTGGTACCATTGTCAAAAATGGGCAATCACTCATTTTTAGTCCGGAAGAAACGCTAAAGTCTGGTACGGAATACGGCATCACTGTTGACTTAAATTCGATCGTAGAGGTAGAGGCAGGATTAGAGGAATTCATCTTCGCTGTGAGTACCATTCCAATGGATTATGAAATACGCATGGAAGGACTTCGTACCACAGACATTGCCAACCCAAAAATTCTAGAGGTGAATGGTACCATCACCACTTCAGACCATGTAGAGGATGAAGCTGCGGAGAAGCTTTTGAATAGTGGAGGTAAGGAAGTGGAATGGGATCACCAGTCCGCCACCTCACACGCCTTTACCATCAAAAACATTGAGCGCTCGGAGGTGAGCTACGAATTGAAAGTTTCTGCCACGGGGGCATCCATCGGGGTTGACAAGTCAGGCGAACGCACCCTTGAGGTGCCTTCTGTGAAAGACTTTACGCTCACCTCATCGTCGGTGCAAAAAACGGGAACGCCCTATGTATCCTTACTATTTTCAGATCCACTGAAGCCGAATCAAAACCTCGATGGGCTGATTCAGATTGATGGTGAGTCCAATCCACGATTTGTCATCGATGGAAACCAGGTTCAAGTCTATCTCACCCGAATGCTCTCCGGAAGTCGTCCGTTGCGAATAGAATCAGGAATTCAAAACGTATTTGGTCACCCACTAAAGGATGGGCTCAGCAGGTCACTGGCTTTTGATCCGGAAGAGCCACAAGTTCGAATGATTGGCAGGGGTTCCATACTCCCCTCGACAGACGGACTGGTACTACCGTT
The DNA here is from genome assembly GCA_964591785.1 of uncultured Roseivirgaceae bacterium. GTDB lineage: Bacteria > Bacteroidota > Bacteroidia > Cytophagales > Cyclobacteriaceae > Ekhidna. The sequence goes on along the minus strand of CAZQDI010000026.1, from coordinate 12,977 downwards.
TGAGGCGGTTAATCTCAGAAGTGTCAAGGTGGACGTCACCCAAGTATTCGAACAAAACATTCCACAGTTTCTTCAGGTCAACCAGATTGATGGACAGACCCAAATCACGAGATCGGGAAGAAAAGTCATGAGCCAAGCCATTGATCTTTCTGAATACTCGAACGACCTCTCAAACTGGAACCGCTTTACACTTGATTTAGCTACATTATTCAATGCTGAAAAAGGTGCCATCTACCAGGTAAAGCTCAGCTTTAAGCCCGAAGACTCCCTTTACCCTTGCGAAGAAGCGCCTGTCAGCGAAGCCACCGGTGAGGAAAGTGATACCTGGAGCATCTTTGACCAAGACAACTTTAACTCGTACTACTCTGATTATTATTATCCCAGAGGCTACTATTGGCGTGAGCGTGACAATCCGTGCCACGTCTCCTACTACAATAGCGATCGGTTTGTGACGCGCAATCTTATTGCCTCTGACATCGGACTGATGACCAAAATAGGAGGTGACAATTCTTTTAATGTATACACGACCAACATGGTTTCAGCGTCACCAATTGCGGCGAATATTCAGGTGCTTGACTACCAACTTCAGGTCCTTAATGAGGGGCAAACCAATGCGGAAGGGATGATCACCTTTAATCCAATCCGTAGACCTTTTCTCGTGATAGCCGAATCCGAAGGGCAGAAATCCTACCTGAAACTTGATGACGCCTCCTCCCTCACCTTGAGCAATTTTGATGTATCCGGCTCGAGGGTCAGAAATGGCATCAAAGGCTACATCTACGGAGAACGAGGCGTGTGGAGACCAGGAAATGACATCTATCTGTCGTTTATGTTGGAAGACGTGGACAATCGCATTCCTGATGACCAACCCGTAATTTTTGAGCTGAGAGATCCGTATGGCAACCTCAAAGACCGACAGGTGGCAACTACCAGCATTGAAAACCTCTACGCTTTCCCCACCAAAACTGACCCGAGCGATGTCACCGGAAATTGGAATGCGACCGTGACCGTGGGGAATGCATCCTTCAGTAAGCGCATTAAAGTGGAAACTATCAAACCCAACCGTCTTAAAATTAATCTTGATTTTGGTAGTGAGCAGATTGCATTGTATCAACGAGCGCTCAATCCAACCATGTCCGTCAACTGGCTGACCGGCATTAAGGGCAACAACCTTAAGGTAGAGACGGTAGTGAGCTATCGACCCATTAACACAACCTTCGATGGATTAGGCAATTTTGAATTTGACCTTCCTGAAAAGACCGTTTCGAACGAGAAAAATGTAGCCTTCAGCGGGCAGACCAATGCAGAAGGGGATGCAAACTTTAACTACACACTTCCGATCATGAGAGATGCGGGGGGTGCCGTCAAAGCAATTTTTGAGACAAAAGCCTTTGAGCCAGGAGGCGATTTCAGCATCAATACCAAATCAGTCAATTATTATCCCTACCCCACCTTTGTGGGATTAAGACTTCCTGAAGGAGATACCTGGGGAAGGTTGGCTCAGGAGGTAGATCATCAGGTGAACATTGTGGCTGTGGACAGTGAGGGCAAGCCCGGCAACATCGATAAAGTGCAAATGAAAATCTACCGGGTAAACTGGAGATGGTGGTGGGATGAATCAGGTGACTATTCCGTCAACTACATTCGCAGCTCCAATCGAAACCTCGCAGTAAACAAAACCATCAGTATCAAAGACGGTAAAGGCGTTGGGACCTTTAAGATCAATGATTGGGGCAGGTACCTGATGATTATTGAAGATCCGATTTCCGGACATGCTGCTGGTGAGTACTTCTATATGAGCTGGCGTGAAGGGGAGCAAAGTGAGCTCGGTGCTACGTTCATGGCAGTGAGCAGTAACAAAAAGGAATTTGAAGTTGGAGAAGACATCGAGCTCACCATTCCAGGAGCCTCAGGAGCTCAGGCCCTGGTGAGTATTGAAAACGGCAGTAAAGTGGTTGAGCAATTTTGGACGAAAACCTCGGAGGGACAAAATATCATCAAAGTGAAGGCCTCTCCTGAAATGGCTCCCAATGTATACGCCCACGTCACGTTGCTTCAACCACATGCACAGACCACCAACGATCTTCCGATCCGTCTGTATGGAATTGCGCCAATCAAGGTCCTGGATCCAGTCACCATCCTTGAGCCTGAGATAAGCATGCCAGCCGAACTGGCTCCCGGCAAGGAAGTCACCGTACGAGTTGCTGAAAAGAACAACAAACCCATGGCGTATACCATTGCGGTGGTTGATGAGGGATTGCTGGATATTACCAATTTCAAAACTCCCGATGCATGGAATCATTTTTACAGTCGCGAGGCAATTGGTGTGAAAACATGGGATATCTACGATGAAGTCATCGGGGCTTACGGAGGCAGATTTGAGCGTCTTCTGACCATTGGAGGAGATGGCGAAGCGGAAGGGTCTGATGAAGACAAAAAGAAGCCGGATGAACGCTTCAAGCCGGTAGTTCAGTTTTTAGGTCCCTTTTTCACGACAGGAAAGGAGCAGGCACATACGTTTACCATGCCTCAATACATCGGTTCAGTCAAAACCATGGTGGTAGCCGGGATGGATGGTGCGTACGGCAAAGCCGCCAAAACAACCCCTGTCATTAAGCCGCTAATGGTACTTGGCACGTTGCCGAGAGTCACCGGTCCTGGCGAAAAGATCCGACTCCCTGTCAATGTGTTCCGATACAAAGACCAGATCACCAAGGCCTCTGTCTCCATCGAAACTGAGGGGCTCATTAGCATCAATGGGACCCAATCAGCGAGCGTCGACCTCTCGAACTCTGCAAATGTGGTCACCTACTTTGATTTGGAAGTGGACAAAATGGTGGGTAATGGAAGAGTAAAGATCACAGCAAAATCCGGCAGTGAGACCGCAATTCATGAAATTTCGCTGGAAAGCAGAGCACCGAATGCGCCACAAACGCAAGTCAAGCTTTTTACGCTGGAAAAAGGCAAAGACTATCAGGAAAAACTCAACCTGTTTGGGATGGACGGAACCAATACGGCCATGCTGGAGGTTGCAACGGTACCTTCCATGAACCTGGAAAAACGGATGCAATATCTGATCAGGTACCCTCATGGATGCATCGAACAAACGGTTTCTTCCGTTTTCCCTCAGCTTTACCTGGATGACATTACTGAGCTAAGCACCCAACAAAAGGTGAAGATCGAGGAAAACATCAAAGCCGGGATTGAGCGAATCAAAAAATTCCAGACCGCTGGTGGTGGCCTGTCCTACTGGCCGGGAAGAAATGAATCGAACAGTTGGGGGACGAACTATGGGTATCATTTCCTGATTGAAGCAGAGAAAAAGGGGTACTTCGTACCGAAAGAGATGATGAAGAAGATCCAAAAAGCGCAAGAGCTGCAGGCAAAGTACTGGAACAAAGGACCCGGTTTCAATGGAGACGACATTACGCAAGGGTATCGCCTGTTCACTTTAGCTCTGGCTGGTAATGCTTCACTAAGCAATATGAATCGGATGATCAACACGGCAAACCTCTCAGCACAGGCTCAATGGAAGCTTGGAGCCGCCTATAGCATCATCGGAAGAGAAAAAGTTGCCAATGACCTATTAACCAAGGCAGGCAATACTCCTACGGATTATCCGTATTGGTACTCCTACGGATCTTCTCTTCGCGATAAGGCCTTTCTACTGGAGACCTATGCCTACCTCGATAAGAAGGAGCTCGGATTTAAAATGCTGAGAGAATTGGCAAACTCTCTATCTCAGGATCGGTGGTACAGCACTCAGACGACGGCTTATTGCCTCATGGCCATCAGCAAGTACCTGGGTAGAAATGCCGCATCAGACCTGAAAGCAAGCATTGGATATGCCGGAAATACTGAAGAATGGAGCAGTGAACTTCCGATCCTAAGATCATCACTGAATGCAAATGCGGATGACAATACGTTATCCATTTCGAACACCAGCAATGGTACCTTGTTTGTGACCATCACGACCACGGGGACTCCTTACCCTGGTGCTGAGCCAGCGTCCAGCTCAGGCATTAACATGAGTGTTCGGTATTACAATCAGCGTGGAGAAACAATCGACGTCAGTGAGATCCAACAGGGACAAACATTTGAAGCACGTGTCCAGGTACGGAATCAGACAACGGATCGAGTGAAAGATGTAGCACTCACACAGATTTTCCCGTCGGGATGGGAAATCAACAATGATCGGTTGAACGATACCGGTTCTTTTACCAATTCATCATTCGACTACCAGGACATTCGCGATGACCGCATCTATACGTACTTCGACCTGAATCGCGGAGAAGCTAAGTCATTTAAAGTCAACCTTACTGCTACTTACGGTGGAGATTTCTATTTGCCGGGACCGTACGTAGAGGCCATGTACGATGCCAGCATTAATGCCAAGGGGAAAGGTGAATGGATCCGTGTAGAGTAAGACTGTACATCTTGCAGACGATCCGGCACATATTGTAAAGAAGCCGGAGGACGTTGCAGAGTTGCCGGGGATTGTTGCAGTCTTTCCGGCAGTTGTTGCAAAGCTATCGGACGATGTTGCAGCCCTTCCTGGAGACGTTGCAAAGGTCATGGAGCCTGTGGCAGATACTCTGGCCGATGTTGCAGTACTGCCGACGATCGGTGCAGCGCATTCGGTGGATGTTGCAATGATTCGCTCAATCTATTTGAAAATGAAGTGTCAACTCGACCATCGGGAGAGATATATTCCTCCTTGTGACCCATCTTTGTTGCATGGAAGACTTCCTACTGCCTATCCTATTTTTTGTCATCGCCCTCTTCTATTCGTCGGTCGGTTTTGGTGGAGGATCCAGCTACCTGGCCATTCTCAGCATTGTACTTACTGAATTCTATGAGATCCGGACGCTGGCTTTGGGTTTCAACCTGGCGGTCGTGACTATTGGCACGCTCATGTACATCCGCAAGAAGGTATTCGACTGGAAGCAATTCTGGCCTTTCATTGTTTTTAGCATCCCGATGGCATTTTTAGGAGCTCAGCTGAAATTGTCGGAGCAAACATTTTTTTTAGTTCTTGGAAGTTCGTTAATACTTGCAGCAATTTTCATGGGGATGCAGGTGCTCCGCCGAAAACATGAAAACCGATCATTCAGCGGGACAAAAAGAGGAATTCTAGGGGCCACTGTGGGGCTCCTTTCAGGTGTCGCTGGTATCGGAGGTGGGATTTTCCTTTCACCCATTTTGAATGTGTCAGGCTGGGCAAATCCCAGAGTCGTAGCGTCCCTTGCATCGACATTTATTCTTTTCAACTCTGCTTCAGGTCTTGCAGGTTTAATGGTAGCAGATTCTCTTCAATTGGATGCCTCTTTTGCCGTCCCTTTGTTAATTGCCGTCGTACTTGGTGGTAGTGTGGGATCTTACCTCTCAAACAGTCGGTTCAATGTCCACCTTATTAGAGGGTTAACAGCAGTTTTAGTCGCCTATGTCGGACTACGGCTGATTTTATTGCATGGATTTGGAATTAAGATTTGATTCCTGATAATAAGACGTTGAGGTACCTACCCTTCCATATACATTGCAGGCTCTTTCTCAAAAGAAACCTTGCACCCATCACAGCAGAAGTAGACTTTTTCGCCCTTGTATTCCAGTACGTGCTTCGCTGTACTTTTTTGTACCGGAATCTTACATACTGGATTGATGTAAAGATCCTCCAATTCCTGGGTCACCTCTTCGGAGGCTTGATTGCTCAAAGCACGCTTGGCTTCAACAATCTGTGCAAGTATTGAAATGGCCACTTCCTCAGCGGTCTTGGCATTGATGTCCAGGCCGGCGGGAGTCTTGATTTTCACCAGTTCATCATGTGGCACACCATTTCGCTTCAGCTCCATAAAAACCGAATTGGCCTTCCGATAGCTGGCAACAAAAGATAAGTACTTAGGTTTCGATCCGATCGCAGCAGCCAGGCTATTTGCATCGTCCTCGCCCTGCGTACATACTACTACGTAACTACCGCTCAAGTCAGTAGACCGATCGTACTCCTTAAGGGTCTGAATGCTGGCGTTTCCAAACATCCCATCGTCGGCCAGGTCAGAAATTACGGTCATATGAAAGCCTGCTGGTTCACCGATGGCACAGAGTGCTTTTGCAATGTGCGACCTTCCAAAAATGATAATGTTTGTCATGGGCATAATGGGTTCGATATAGACATCTACGGATCCGCCACTTGCACAGGTCATTTTGTAATTTTTTACCCCTTCCTGCTCCGGAACCTCCGTCTTTGGTTCGATTCGGACAAGCCTGGGTTTCTGCTCCTGCATGGCCTCTAAGGCTTCCTTGATGACAATACCTTTGGTACATCCACCACCAATCCATCCTCTTACTTCTCCATCCCTGGTGATCACCGCACTATCTCCGGGTTTACCCGAAGAAGGAGCATCTCTACGCACAATCATAGCCAGCGCCTTCGGCTCACTTTTTTCCTGTACCTCCTGAATTTCTTTGATGGTCGACTGACTAAGCATTACCTAAGATATTTTCCAATTCCATTAAACTACTCAAATTATGCGCCGAATGAAAGTCATCGACCGAAGGCAGTGCGGCAGCCATCCCTTTTGCAAGCGGCTCATAGCCGTCCATTCCTTTGAGTGGATTAAGCCAAACCAACTTATTCGTACGCATTTTTATTTTTTTTACCTCCTGGCCCATTAGCTCATGATTCCCATCATCAAGACCATCGCTAAGAATAATGGTGATGTTTCTACCATTCATCACGCGCTTCGCAAATTGAGCATTGAAGACTCTCAGGCATTCCCCAATTTTGGTACCACCAGACCAGTTTTTTGCATGATGGCTCATCTGGAGCATGGATTCCGAAAGCTGGTCATGATGCAGCATCTCTGTAATTCGAACAAGCTCCGTACTAAAAATGAATGCTTCGATGTTCTTCAAGTGTGATTTCAGGGACCAAATGAATCGTAGCAGATAAAAGGAGTATTTATCCATCGATCCACTCACATCCAGGATGACGATGAGTCGACTTTTTTCAACCTTACGGGTACGTCGAGTCAGTTCGAGCAAATCATCTCCATAAGAAAGATTATTTCTAATCGATTTACGAAGATCAATTCTTCCCTTTTTATCTGTCTGGAGTTTTCTTTTGAGCCGATGATTGAGCTGCTTTAGTAGACGTTCAGTTAGTTGTTCCAGGTAGTCACTATCGATTGAAGCTACTTTGGAAAAATCGGTATGCTTCAGCGATTCAATCTTACTTGCCCCTGTCACATTGCTCGCTTCCTCCTGCTCTTTTGGGTCTTCCTGATAGCCATTTGGATTAAATCCCGCCATCACCAGTGAAGCTTTGCTTTTCTTCCGAATATTTGAGGTACCCTGAGCGTTGGTTTTGTGCGCGTAGCTATGTTTTCGCTTCTTCCAATACACATCGAAGCACTTATCAAAAGCGGGATGCTCTTCGATGCAAGTACAATAAAGTGATTTGAGTGAATACCGAAAAGTGCGCTCGTCTTTGATCATTCCCAACTTTGATGCTTCTACCGCTTCCTGAGTGTGACTCAAGCCTACTGATAGCCCACTTTGACGGCACAATTCACTGAAACCTACCATTGCTTCACCTATGGAATCATGATCGGTAAAGTGAATTACACTCATCTTTAGTGGGTAATTTCTTCCAGCATTTCGCTCAAATTGGATCTGACGAGCTGAATGTCAGCGTTGGATTTTAGTATGCAGCCGAGTGTCTGTCCAATCACCTCAGGACTGAGGGCTTTGGTATTAAGGGTGATCAGTGCGTTAGCCCAGTCGATGGTTTCCGCAATCCCGGGTATTTTCTGAAGTTTCTGACCCCGCAGATGTTCTACAAAGGTGACTAGTTGGGTCAGCACCTGCTCGTCAATCTGCTCAATGTGTTTTTTAACGATTGCATGCTCCTTGGAGAAGGACGGAAAGTCGACCCAATGGTACAAACACCTCCGCCTTAACGCATCGCTGAGTTCACGAGTTCGATTTGAAGTCAACAGAACGATTGGCCGGTGCCTGGCCTTGATGGTTCCCATTTCAGGGATACTAATTTGAAAGTCGGACAATAATTCAAGAAGAAAGGCCTCGAACTCTTCATCCGCACGGTCAATTTCGTCGATCAACAATACGGTTGGACGGTCCGATGTGATTGCCTGCAGTAGTGGGCGCTCCATTAGGAAGTCTTCTCCAAAAATCTGTGCTTCTTTTTGCTCGGAAGTCAGGTCGGATCGTTCATCGATTTTGATGGATAGCAGCTGCTTTTGGTAATTCCATTCATAAACCGCATTGTTGACATCAAGACCTTCGTAGCACTGCAATCGGATAAGTTGGGTGTCTTTGTAGGCGGCGATGATCTTGGCTGCTTCCGTCTTGCCAACACCGGGAGGTCCTTCCAGTAAGAGTGGCTTCCCAAGGTTCAGCATGAGAAGAAGAACTGTAGCGAGTTCTTCTTCGACCACGTATCCTAGTTGATCAAATCGTTCGACTAACTCCTTGACTTCAGGGATCATTTAATCTTCCTGCTTTTCTTTTTTCTTAAAAATTCCTTTGACGACAGAACCCATCATGTTACCTGCCTTCAGGTCATTGTTGAACTCCTCGCCTTTAAGCAAGGCTTTAAAATTGTCTACAAATTGATCCATTAGCTGTGCAGAGACGTCATTGATCAATCTGGACCCGAATTGTGCAATGGTGCCCTGAATATTGACTACCATTTTGAAGTCGATGTCGGTATGGTCCCCATTCGCGACGGCCACTCCGTTCATGGTCATCTCCGCATTGCCTTTACCTTTTGAATCCAATCCTTTTCCTACCAGCTCCATTTTGTGGTTGTCGTTGTCCATTTCCTGGATGGTGATTAATCCGTCATACTTGGATTTGATCGGTCCGAACTTCATAGTGACTTCTCCTTTGTAATTCGTCTCATCTACTTTTTCAGTGATTGTAGCACCCGGGACACAGCCGGAAATCCGCATCGGGTCACTCAAGCCCGCCCATACCTTGTCGATTGGCTCCTCCAGTGAAAATTGTTTTGTTATTGTTGCTTCCATCTTCTTGTATTCGTTAAAAAAAATGCCGGTAATCTATAAGCAACCACCGGCATTGTGTATTTGTTTAAAAAGGTCGTTTACCCCGAAATGTCCTTATCAAGCACACCCATTTCCTTCAATTTCTTGAAGATTTTATAAGGGGTGATCGGAATATCCATGTGGGTAATTCCGTAAGGCTTCAGCGCATCGACGATCGCGTTAGCGATCGCAGGCGGAGCACCAACCGTCGGTGACTCTCCAATGCCTTTCGCACCGATCGGATGGTGTGGAGATGGTGTCACAGTGTGACCGGTCTCCCAGCTTGGCGATTCCACCGCAGTCGGAACCAGATAATCCATGAAGGTACCGTTCAGGATGTTGCCATCATCGTCATAGATCAATTCCTCGTACATCGCTGGCGCAAGTCCTTGCGTCAACCCACCGTGTACCTGACCCTGCGCTACCATTGGATTGATGATATGACCTGCGTCATCAATGGCTACAAATTTTCGTACCTTGATTTCAAACGTTTCTGAATCAATATCCACCACACAGATGTAGGCTCCCGATGGGAACGTCAAATTGGGTGGATCATAGTAATGCGTTGCTTCGAATCCTGCCTCCATTCCCTGAGGATGGTTAGTGTAGGAAGCAAAGACGATTTCCTGAATGGTCTTTGCCTTTTCAGGTGCTCCTTTTACAAAGAACTTACCTGGCTCCCACTCCAGATCATCTTCACTGACTTCTAAGAGATAGGCGGCAATTTTCTTTGCTTTGTCTCTTAGCTTTCTTGCCGCCATTGCTGCCGCTGCGCCTGCGGTAGGTGTGGATCGGGATGCGTAAGTTCCCAGTCCATAGGGAGCGGTATCTGTATCCCCTTCTTCTACCTGGATGTCCTTTGCAGGAATTCCTAACTCCTCGGCAATAATCTGGGCATAAGTAGTTTCGTGCCCCTGCCCCTGAGACTTGGTACCGAATCGCGCAATGGCTTTGCCGGTGGGATGTACCCTGATTTCAGCACTGTCAAACATTTTTATGCCCAGGATATCAAAGTCCTTGGAAGGGCCTGCTCCAACAATCTCAGTGAATGTGGAAATTCCAATACCCATCAGCTCACCCCGCTTAAGTTTTTCAGCCTGCTCGGCTCGAAGGTTATCATAATCCACTGCCTTCATCGCCAGTTTCAATCCTGCCTCATAATCACCAGAGTCATATTCCCAACCAGTGGGAGAATGATACGGAAATTGTTCTTTTTTGATGAAGTTTTTGAATCGCAGGTCAGCAGGATCCATATCTATTTCGAGTGCATACCGGTCCGTGATTCGCTCGATGGCATGTACAGCCTCGGTCACTCGGAACGAACACCGATAAGCTACTCCACCTGGCGGCTTGTTAGTATACACTGCATCCGCTTCCATAAAGGCATTCGGATAGTCATAGGACCCGGTGCCGATAGAGAACATTCCGGTGGGGAATTTTGATGGGTTGGCAGCTGCATCTGTGTAGCCATGATCCGCCAGTACTTTCATTCGGGTTGCAAGAATCTTCCCGTCTTTAGTTCCTGCTAATTCTGCAGTAATGTGGTAATCCCGCGCAAATGAATCTGCCTGTAAGTTTTCACTACGGTCTTCTATCCACTTCACTGGTTTTCCAATTAAGAAGGAAGCAGCAATTGCCACCACATAGCCCGGATATACTGGCACCTTACCGCCAAATCCACCACCAATGTCATTGGCAATCACCCGTACTTTTTCCTCCGTGATGCCGACATGGCCTGCCACCAGTGCGATTACCGTTCGGATTGCATGCGGTGCCTGAGTGGTCAGGTAGACGGTCAAGTGGTTGTCGATTTTATTGTAGTCGACGACGCATCCGCAGGTTTCTATCGATGCTACATGAATTCTGGGAATGTGCATCTGTTCCTTGACTACAACCTCCGCTTCATTAAAAACCTTTTCCGTTTCTTCTTTTTGTCCAACTTCCCAGTGCCAGATGTGATTGTCTTTCTGGTCTTCTTTATCTGGTCTCAGCAACGGCGCGTCATCGTCCAAGGATTTATAGGGATCCACGATTGGCTTCATCACCTCATAGTCTACCTTCACTTTTTCCCTCGCATCTCTTGCGATGTATTTCTCTGTTGCTATGATCGCTGCAACCTCCTGGGCCTGGTACATGACCGTATCCGTTGGAAGCACCATTTGGGTATCAGACATCAGCGTTGGCATCCAATGAAGATTGTATTGCTCCAGGTCTTTTCCTGTCACCACTGCCAGTACACCATCCATGGCAAGAGCTTCCGAGGCATCTATGTTTTTGATTTTTGCATAAGCATAAGGGCTACGTACAATGTCCATGTAGAGCATTCCTGGAAGCTTTACATCATCTACGTACTTTCCTTTACCATGCACAAACCGATCATCTTCTTTTCGCTTCATGGAGTGACCCATGCCGCCGATATCTTTCGAAGTTTTACACTGTATCATTTCTTTTTTCTTTCAGGTTAGTTATTCTACAAATTCTGGTTCTGTGCTTGGAGTCTCTTCGCCCCGCATTTTTGCTGCCGCGTAGAGGGTAGCCTTTACAATGTTATTGTAGCCAGTACACCGACAAAGGTTTCCGGAGATACCCCATCTAATCTCTTCCTCGGTCGGATTAGGGTTTTTATCCAGCAATTCTTTGATGCGCAACATCATCCCCGGAGTGCAGAAACCACAATGTAAGCCATGGTTTTCTTTGAAGCCTTCCTGAATTGGATGAGGGCCATCAGCCGTGGCCAGGCCTTCTACCGTGGTGATTTCCTTTCCGTTCGCTTGCACAGCCAGGATGGTGCATGATTTTGCTGATTTTCCATCAATCAAAATGGTACAAGCTCCGCAACTGGACGTATCACAACCAATGTGTGAACCAGTCATACTCAATTGCTCTCTGATAAAGTGAATAAGGAGCGTACGGGGCTCGACTTCGGCCGTCACCGCTTCTCCATTGATAGTAAGTGATATTTCTTTTTTCATCTTGTTATGAATTTGCGCGTTCTAAGGCTTTGTGAATCATTCGTTTGGTTAAGACCTGGATTATCCTTCGCTTGTAATCTTCATCTCCTCTAAGGTCAGCTGAAGGGCTGCAATCTTCTGATGCATACAGCGCTGCAGCAGCGATCGCTTCTTCATCCACCTTGGTTCCAACTAAAGCTTCCTCGGAACGCTTAGCTCGAAGTGGAGTGGGATTCACATTTGTCAACCCGATTCCTGCATAGAGAACACGTACCATCGCCGTCCAATACCAGCTGGACTGCAACACCGCCGGTGGCATAATCACCGACTTTCCGCTCGTTTTTATGGTAGGCATTTCCCACTTTACCTTCCATGATGGGTACTCGTATTTCAGTGAGGATTTCATTTTCCTGTACCGCAGTGGCATAGAATCCATAAAAGAACTCATCGATGCCCACCGAACGCTTTCCTTCCTTCCCTGTGATTTCAACCTCGGCATTTAAAGCGATCATAACTGCTGGATGATCATTGGCAGCATCTCCATGGGCAATATTCCCACCAATGGTACCAAAGTTTCGTACTTGGGGATCAGCAATCAACTTTGCAGCATCTTTGAAAATTGGAAACAATCCACCAACCTCTTCGTTCTCCTCCAGCTCCGTTTCGCGTGTCATGGCGCCAATTCGCAGGTGCCCATTTTCAATGTTTGCATAAGCCATTCCGGGAATGTTGTTGAGATCTATCAGATGCTCGGGCTCTGCAAATCGTAGCTTCATCATGGGGATCAAACTGTGACCACCGGCTAAGATTTTTGCCTCATCGCCCAGCTCTTCCAAGAGATCCAGCGCCTCTTCTATTGTAGAAGGAGCCGAATAATCAAAAGATGCAGGAATCATAATTTATAAAGACTTTTAAGTTAGAATTTTGGAAAAATTGTAAAGTACAGAATGAAGAAATTAACTTT
>CAZQDI010000025.1:0-33739 GCA_964591785.1 uncultured Roseivirgaceae bacterium | reverse complement strand
AGTCCATTCGGTATGAAGTGGAAGCATCCTTAAAGAGACTACAGACAGATTACATCGACTTATACCAAATTCATCGGCCTGATCCACTCACAGGTATTGATGAAACCATGGAGGCATGCCTAAAGCTCAAAGAGGAGGGGAAGATCAGGGCTTTTGGAGTATCCAATATGGCGGTCGATTTAATGAATCAAGCCAGTCATACCATGGATCTAGCCTCTAGCCAATCTCCTTTTAGCATGGTGTACCGGAAGATTGAAAAGGATATTCTTCCTTATTGCACAGAAAACGGGATCGGCATTCTGGCTTATAGCCCGCTTCAGCGCGGACTTTTGACTGGAAAGATTACGTCAGACTATGCCTTTGGTAAAGATGATCATCGGGGAAGGAATAAATTTTTTAAGGAACCGAATCGGTCGCACACCAATAAATTTCTCCAGGTGATCAAACCAATTGCGGATGACCATGGCGTCAGTCTAGCTCAATTAGTTATCAACTGGACCTTACGACGAAAAGGCATTACTGCTGCTTTGGTAGGAGCTCGAAACGCTGAGCAGGCTATTGAAAATGCAGGTGCTATGCAAATGAACTTATCGGATGCGGAAATTGAATTAATCGATCTGGAGTTGGAGAAAGTAGAGATCGATCATTCGCTTTAATTCTTTCTCTGTCTGAACATCCACTGAATCAATAGCGGATCACTGTAAGCCTGTATCCATGAGAAGTGTCCTACTTCTGGAACCTGGGTGTAGCCAGGCCGTGCTCCTGCGTCCATCAACGCATTGAACATCAGTGCTGTTCGATCTGCCTGGACCACCGGATCTTCAGCACCGGTATAAATCCAGATTGGGACATCTTTGAATCGGTTGACGGTGTTGGGATCGCCACTTCCACAGACAGGTACGCCGGCTGCAAAAAGGTCTGGGTAACGAGCCAGGGCATCAAAGGTGCCAAATCCGCCCATGGATAATCCCGTGATGTAGATTCTGTTCTCATCAATAGGGTAGTTCTTGATAATATCATCGATCATTCCTCTGACTAGTTTCATTGATTTTCTTGGCTCTGCTCCGAATTTTCCATTGTAGTTAGCCCATTGTTGGTTTTCCGGACACTGAGGGGCTGCCACAAATGCAGGATAATGTTTCATATTTTCGTCTGTGGCGAACTGCTGAGCACCCCATTTTAATTGAGCCTCGTTATCATTGCCTCGTTCCCCGCTCCCATGCAGAAATATTACGAGAGGAAGTTTCCGAGTGTCGTTCGCGTCGGGAAAAAGCAACCGATAGTTGAGAGTTCCCTCTTTGCTTTGGAACGTTTCGTAATTGAAACGATCAGTTTGTGCTAGGGTAGCCACTTGAAAAATAAGGAGAGAAAGAAGTAGGATGAGTAGCCTTTTCATTGATGAAAGATACCGCATTCAAATTAGATTTTTTGCTTGCTTTTTTTTCTTTCTGCTATAAAAATACCAATCAGGATGATGAGGGCACCAATCATTTGCAATGGCGAAATTCGTTCTTCAAGAAAGACATATGCTAGACTGATGGTTGAAATTGGTCCCAGGCTTCCAAAAATGGAAAAATTAGTCGCTCCTAAGTTTTTGATTGCATAACTAATCAGGAAGGAAGGAACTACGGTGGCAAAAAATGCCATCAGAAAACCTATTACATAGACCTCCCAAGGAAATTCAAATAGATTCGATGATGAAAGAAGGCTATAATGAATGATGACTGCAAGGCACGAAACAATCATCGCATAGGCAGTAAATACCGTAGATCCGAATTTAGGAATCAGCCAACCTGATCCTACAAGGTATGCAGCGTATGTCACTGCACTTAGGAATATTAGCATGCCACCGATTGTGACATCGGCCTGATTACCCAAATGTAGTTCTGTTCCAAAAATCACGACAATGCCCAAATAGGTAATAAAAATGCCCAGGGCCTGTTGCCTGGAAATCTTCTTCCTGAATGCAAGGTAAGAGATCAATACCACCAAAGTGGGGTAGATGAATAGGATCAACCGTTCCAGACTTGCTTTGATGAATTTCAATCCGGTAAAGTCAAAATAGCTTGCTAGGTAGTATCCAATCAGTCCGAGGGCAATCAACCAGAGGTAGTCATTTCCTGTAATTGGTGAAAGAGGTTTTCTAAGCGTCCCAACGATTAGATAAAATGGCAATGCAAAAACCATCCTTAGCAGTAAGAGACTGATACTGTCTACCCCATATTGATAGGCCATCTTTACCATGACTGCCTTGGATGAGAAAAGTAGTATTCCAGTCACTCCAGCTAAAATTCCCAGGGTTCTCGCTTTATCCACCTTGTATTTTGCTATAGTCTTTTCTCCATTCTCGATAACCAATGATGGACATCAAAAAATAAATGACCATCAAGCCAGCATAGATGTCTAATGATTTAGAAAAGTAAAGACCAACAGTCACTCCATTGATAATGATCCAGTAGATCCATCCCGAAAGAATTTTTCTCGCCTCCAAAACACTTGCGATGAAACTGAAAATGGTGGTAGTGGCATCTAGGTAGGGCCTGTCAGCATCGGTATAAGTGATGAACAAGTGCCCAAGCCCTATGGATAGGAGCATTCCAACTGGAATGATCATCAAATGATACTTAAGCTTCCATATACTGACTTTTACCGCAACCTTTGGTCGTGACCAGTTCCACCATCCATAAAGCGCAATAAGGACATAGTAGCCGTATAAGATCGACTCCGAGTACAACTTTGACTCCAGAAATAGATAAATACTCAATGCCCCACTTACAATTGCAAGGGGCCAGCACCAAGTGTTTTGCCGAATCAACAGGATAAGGTAGCCGAGGCTGGTCGCTGTGGCCAAAATTTCAATACCTAGAAATAAACTCATACTTTCGAGGGCAATGTTATCAAAAACACAATTAGATACCTTCAAAAAATCTGGCATCTGGTATACTGGGGTCCCAAGTTATGATCCAACGAACCATATATCCTGTATGAAGTCTTTTCTATCCAGAGAAGATCTTTACAAATCTGATTTCTTGCAAACAAAGCTGGATACGTTGTTTGAAGGGTACTCTTATTTGGGCCAGGAGAATAGTTCAAATCAATATGCCGAAGATCAGCTATTTACTTATGTCCTTTCGGATTACTTTGATCAAAGACTGCATGCAAAAGAGTTTTATCCGATTATTAAGGAGCAGCAAACATTAACTGCTAAGATCGTTGAGTTGGAAAGAGAGCTCATTGCCGCAATATCTTCTGATTTGCTGGATTTTTATGATCGATATGTTTCCCATTCCCTATCAGCTAATTTTTATCCTGCAAATGGCAAAAGTGAATTACGACTTACCGAACATCCCGATGGTTCGCTGCTGACGGTCTTCCCATTTGGGATGGATCATGAATTCCAATTTGAAACTACTGAAGGCTCTTGGCACACGATCGAGCGTACCAATGAGATCGTTTGTTTTGCCGGTTATTTGATGGAGCTTATGACAGACATCAAATCGTTAAACCATAAAGTCTGTAAGGAAGGCCATCAAAATGAACGTTTCTCTTTTGCATATTTTTCAATTCCGACTCCGGGCTCTGTTTTTAAGATAAAGGGACAAGAGATATCCACTGAATCGTACTTTCAGAAATATCTTTCGCTTTTTTCTTGACACATGCAGGTGGCGGAGCTCTTCACCACTACCACAGATCTGCAATCAAATCCTTTACAAGTACCACTTCGGATTCCAACTGGTGCAGGTAGATCCATTCAAGATATTGTTTGACATTTGAAGCTTCTATTTTACCCCAGTCGACCTCATTTCCAAAAGCATCCTTAGAATAGTTTATGGCTGCTTCAATATCAATGTCCTGATCCGACTTTGATACCAATGGTTGCAGGATTTTCGAAGCTTCAGCTGGATTAGTTGCGGCAAACAAAAACCCCTGCTTTGTCGCTTCAAGAAATCTCTTGTAACTGTCAGTATGTGATGCTATATGATCCTCAAAACCGGCAATAACCGGTGAGTAGGAATAGGGTACCCCAAAATCACTCATTTTGAAGGAAGTCAGTTGGACATTATTCCCTTTTGCCTGGATACCCTCCCAATTCATAAAAATCCATGTACTGTCATGGTTGCCTTTCAAGATGGTCTCCCAGATCCCTAACTTTCTTGGGTATGAAACAATGATTGAGCCTTGACCCCCGTCATTGATGATCATTTGCTTGACAAGCTCGTCTTCATATTTTGCCTGGTAGGAGGCGTATGATTTTCCATCCAGATTTTTAGGAGAAGAGATACCTGACTTTCCGCTACAGACAATGGCGCTGAGATCTTCCTGGTAAATGGCTGCTACAGCTTTTAGACCAAACGATTTTTCTTTGGTTCTATAACTCAATATACTTTCCATAGGACACAAGGCAAATTCCGCCTCCCCTAGTTCTACTTTCTTAGCTGGCGTCACTGAATAATCATCGATTGCTGGAGAAATCATTTCAACCTCAAGCGATTGGTCGGCATAGAACCTTTTTGCTTGTGCCACAAAAAAACCGATATGATTAATATTAGGTGTCCAATCGAGCGCTACTCTAATTTTTTCCATGGCTTAAAACTTTATATTCAGGCTTAGGTAATAGTTTCTTTCCGGTTGAATAAAAAAGCCCCTTTCTGTAATTCCACTAAAGTCTACATCAGAGGGTAGTCCAAAGGTGTAGTATTCATTATCTAGTAGGTTGTTGATATACCCGGTGAGACTTACGGTGGAGGATAGGTCAAAAGCCAGCTGTACATCCATGACAAATGAAGAGGGCACCATGAAATCTTCATTGTTAGTGATTTCCATAAATTGTTCTCCTAAGAATCTCCCAGAAGTGGTGATACTAATTTTTTCTGCCGGGCTATACTCCAATTGCAGATTCCCAATCCAATCTGGACTTAAGACTTGTTCGTTGCCAGAAAGATTTTCGCCGTTAAGGGTTAGCTCCTTGATTTCAGTAGCAAGGTAAGCCAGGGTTCCGGACCAGGTAAACTTGGTGGTGGCACGGTGGGACCAAGCCAACTCCATCCCTTGTCTAACGCTCTTAGGGATGTTCAGCCGTCTTGGCAAGCCAAATCCGACAACATCTCCAATGGGTGCAATCTCATCTTGAAAGCTCATGAAAAAGTAGTTTGCGTCAAGATTGAAATTTTGTTGTGTGAGTCGAACTCCAATTTCGAGGTCGTTGACGTATTCTTCTGTAAAACCACCTCCCGCTCTTAGTGCTTGGTAGTTATCCGGATTAATATTGAAAGCTGCTAAGTAGTCGATTCGTGTCGGTTCACGACCACTACGTCCAAATGAACTGTAGAATGAAAGCTCATCGGACACATCGTAATTAACTCCGACTCTTGGATTCAAGAAAGTCCAGTCAAATTCGACATCCCCTTCATTCCCGATTTCCAGAAAATCATAGTCTGGGCTAATCATCAACTTTGCAGACCGGGCTTGAATATCTCCATAAACACTCAACTTGCCGAGGTTATAATTGGCTTTGACAAAGCCGCTTACTTCATTTTTCCTGGACGTTTCATCATAGTAAGGTTCTAGTTGTGCCGGCAGGAACTCTTCCTCCAGGTTTTTTCTCGAGAAGGAATAGGCATGCAGTCCTGCGGTTACTTCGAGATCATCCGTAGAGTAATTGATGTTGGCAATGCCCCCTACATGATCATTCTTCAAGGGAAAGTTAATGGCACCCAATGATCCATCTTCTAAGGGAAAGTGAAAGGTGAACTCTCTAATATCAGCTCCTCCATAGTATGCAGTGGTTCCTAATGTCCAATTTTCATTCAAGATTCGATTGTATTGTAATTGGCCTAGAAACTGGATTGCGTCGTCTTGGTCATTTTCTATCAAAGGATTGAATGTTCGGTTTTGCTGAAGAAGAGACTCATCGACGGTCTGATAACCCAGGCCATTTTGGTTTCTGGAAATAAAGAAGGTGAATTTTACAAGATCCTTTTCTCCGTAGTAACCACCTGTTGTGAAAAATGACACTGCGTCGGAGTCTGTGTTGTCTCGGAATCCCTGCGAAGTCAATGCGCTAATGCCAGCCATGACTCCCCAGCCTTTTTTGTTGATTCCCGTAAAGTGTTGAACATTACCCCTGAATGTACTAAATGAGCCACCTCCAAGTTGAATTTGAGTGAAGGCTTCTTTGTTTCTCAGATTTAAGGACTCGAAATTGATGGAGCCGCCATAACTACTCACCCCATTGGATGACGTCCCGATACCTCTTTGTACTTGGATACTTTCAAAGTTTGAAGAAACATCCGTGAAGTTGGAAAAAAAGACACCCTGATCGATCATATCGTTTAGAGGCACTCCATTGAGTGTAAAGTTGATGCGCTCCTGGTTGATTCCTCTTAATCGCAGCTGTCCATAATTAGCAAGTGAGGTTCCAGATTCGGAGTAAGAGTATAGACCAGGTGTAGCTTTTTCCAAAAGAAAAATGGGATGCTGACCAACATAGATTTTATCTATTTCTTTTTTGGTCAGGTCGGTTTTAGAAACAGGTACATTTTCTGTGGCCCGAACCGCAGTTATTGCTACTTCTTCCAGGCGAATGGTCTTGAGAGAATCCTGAGCAAATGCCAGATTCAGCAGCAACATCAATGATGCAAAAAATAAAATTTTCATTTGTTGAATTAAAAATTAAACCTCCGAAGAGTGGGGACTCTTCAACTAGTTTATCATACAATCGGTCCGTTGACCGTTCCCTACGCCGGCATTATCCGGATCAGGTATTTGGGTATGATCTCAGCCTTATCTTCCACTGCATGGCAGTTAGGCACCCCATTTGTGCTAGCAAAATTATTACGAAAACCGCAAAGCCAAACATTTGTTTTATGTTAACTCAATGTTACCTTTGTGTTTCCTTAATGAGAATTAGCTATGATTACGTTGTTAAGTGTTTTTATTGGTTCGGTGGTAGTTTATATGATAGCCGGCTGGCTAGATAGACCACCCAAGAGCTATCAAAAATGAATTTTCAGAAATTTGGGGGTTAGTGATAATTTCTCCAATCCTCGGAATAGATGTTACTTTTTTTCGCAAGTTCCCTATTCCTTATTGACAGTTTCCTGCTTCATCGTATTTTGTAATTAAAAATGATGAGACGTATTCTTTCGCTGAGCTTGTTCATTTTGGCAGGAACAACATTTTCCCAGCATCCGATAGCTCACGCCCACAACGATTATGAGAATGAGCGCCCACTTTTTCAGGCGCTTGAAAGTGATTTTCGGTCCATTGAAATTGATGTCTTTGAACACAATGGGCAACTCAAGGTGAGTCATTTAGGCCATAATCTTCGAAATAGGCCTTCTCTTACGGAATTATATTTTGATCCACTGGATAGCTACCTGAAGCGTAATCCCAGCCTCCAATTATGGTTGCTGATCGATTTGAAGCAGGAGGATCGTTCGCTACTGGATTTATTGCATGCTGAAGTTCAAAAGAAAAGTCACTTGTTTAAGTCCAAGGGGGCTGCTGAAATCCGTCCGATTCAAATCATATTAAGTGGGTCAGTGGATCGAGAGTTGATAGCCACTAGCGACGCCTACCAATACTTCTATCTGGACGGGAGGATTCAACACCTTGAAAATCAGAATTGGGACTCGGAATTAATGCCGCTTATCAGTGCTAATTTAACAAAGGTGGTTAGTTGGAATGGAAAAGGTAAACTTTCGACGCAAGATGCTGATCGGATCAAGGAGTTAGTTTCTAACGCAAATAGCCAAGGGAAGCGACTAAGATTTTGGAGAACCCGGGATAATGAGTATGTATGGAAGCAGTTGATGGAACTTGGAGTAGACGTAATCGGTACAGATGAGATAGCACAGCTTTCATCTTTTCTTAAGTCAATTCAATCGGAGCCAAAATAGCTTTCCAGGTGATCAACTGCACTTTTTTTTCGTTCGCCTTCGATGCCTGAAACTATTGAAAAAGGCAAGTCATGATTTCTGAGGTACTCTTCGTACTGCCTAAAGAAATGTTCCCTCAGGTTTGGATGTTCTCGCTGCGGATCGGGTTGCCAAGGCAAATCAATGTTGTTTAGGAGGTAGAAATCGTACGTTCTATTTGTCAGTTGTTCCTCAATCCAGGGGTCAGTTGTTCCATACTTATGGTCACTCCAGATCTTAATGACGATCAGGTTGGTATCGCAGAAGAGGAAATTTTGAGCATACGCAGCCTTATCCTCTTCCCACGTCAATTGTGCTTCCGCGATTGCCTTCAAATCGGCCTGCTTGTACGGTCTCTCAAGCCTATCCAGATAGAATCTGGCAAATTCAGGAACCCATTCTGTCCTGTAATGTGCTGCTAGTTGTTGGCATAGTTCACTCTTGCCAGTAGATTCTGGCCCAATTACCGCGATTCTTCGGAGCTTATTCAATTTGATTTATTGTTCCCTTTTAACTAATGGAAATAAATTTTAGGCGAAATAGTACAAGATTTTTGAATAGAGGTAACTTTGCGCGGCAAATAATTGTTCTTGTTCCACATTATTTGCCATGATCAACAACGAAAAATTTCTTTTTGAAGCCCTCACATATGATGATGTGCTTCTATTGCCCGGTTATTCAGAAGTACTTCCAAGAGACACCGATACCTCTGCATTCATAACCCGAAACATTAAGTTAAATATACCTTTAGTATCTGCAGCAATGGATACCGTTACCGAGGCCAAGCTTGCAATTGCAATGGCGCTGGAAGGCGGGATAGGCATCATTCATAAAAATATGTCTATTGAGAATCAGGCGATCCAGGTACGTAAAGTAAAGCGATCCCAAAGTGGAATGATTCTCGATCCTGTCACACTGGACATTAATGCCCAGGTTGGTGACGCGGAAGCAATCATGAGGGAAAATAAGATTGGGGGTATTCCGGTTGTTGATAAAGACAACAAATTAATCGGAATAGTAACCAATCGAGATTTACGTTTTGAGAAGGGACTTAAGCGTCCGGTCAAGGAGATCATGACCAAAGACAATCTAATAACTGCTACCGCAGAAGTGGGGTTGGGTGAGGCAGAGGAGATCCTTCAAGAGCACAAAATTGAAAAGCTTCCCATTGTCAACAAAGAAGGTAGGTTGACTGGACTAATCACCTATAAGGACATCTTAAAGAATAAAGATCGTCCAAACGCATGTAAGGATGCCTATGGACGTCTTCGGGTGGGTGCTGCTGTGGGTGTAACTCCCGATATTGAAGACCGGATTTCTGCATTGGTAAATGCGGGAGTGGATCTTGTTTCGATTGATACAGCGCATGGTCACTCCAAAGGAGTCATTGATACAGCCAAGCGAATAAAGAAGTCTTTTCCTGACCTGGATACTATTGTTGGAAACGTCGCAACAGCTGAGGCCGCCAAAGCATTGGCAGAGGCGGGTGCTGATGCCATTAAGGTAGGTGTGGGACCTGGAAGTATATGTACAACAAGGATCATTGCTGGTGTAGGAGTTCCGCAGCTTTCTGCAGTCTATGAATCTGCTAAGGCCGTGAAAGGGACGGGTGTTCCCATTATTGCAGATGGAGGTATACGGTTTTCAGGAGATGTCGTAAAAGCAATTGCAGGTGGCGCAAATACGGTAATGATTGGTTCTTTACTTGCAGGTACAGACGAGGCTCCGGGTGAGGTCATTCTTTATGAAGGAAGAAAATTCAAATCTTACCGAGGAATGGGTTCGGTGGAGGCGATGGAAGAAGGCTCAAAGGATCGCTATTTTCAGGATGCAGAGGATGATATCAAGAAACTGGTACCGGAGGGAATTGTTGGACGAGTTCCATTTAAAGGATTGGTACAGGAAGTATTGTATCAAATGGTGGGCGGATTAAAAGCGGGAATGGGATATTGTGGCGCAGGTTCCATTCATGATTTACAGAATGCGAAGTTTGTAAAAATATCTGGTGCAGGTGTGGCAGAAAGCCATCCTCACGATATCCACATTACAAGAGAGGCTCCAAACTACAGTAGAAAGTAGGTTTTTGAAGTGACTAGTGATCTCATAATTCTGAGTATAGGAGTCGATCTGACTCAGAATTTAAGATCTGTATTCGATTACTTCAACACTGCCAGCTCAGTTTCCCCGCCTTTGGTAAGGTCTCCAATTCTAACCTTTATGTCAGCGTCTAAGGGGAGAAAAAGATCCACTCGACTTCCAAAACGGATAAAACCGACAGAACTGCCTTGATGGACACCATCTCCCACTTCGGGGTAAAAGGCAATCCTTCGGGCAACTGCTCCTGCAATTTGCCGCATCAGGATTCTGACACCGTAGTCTGTAGTGAAACTGATGGAAGTACGTTCATTGTCAGTACTGGACTTTGGATGCCATGCAACCAGAAATTTGCCAGGATGGTATTTGAAATAATCCACGATTCCTTTGACTGGACTTCTATTGACGTGCACATTAAGCGGCGACATGAAAATGGAAACCTGAATCCGGTCTTCCTTTAAGTGTTCACCTTCATGGGTCTTTTCTATGACTACCACTTTGCCTTCTGCCGGAGCATAAACCACTCCCTCTTTTGGCGGTGTGATCACATCCGGGTCCCTGAAAAATCGAACGACAAGTACAAAGAAAATAACCGCAGCCAGGGCAAGGATTGCTTGAACAACCAAAACAGGAATTAGCCAGTACAGCAATGCATACAGCCCCCCAATCAAGATCGCCATCATCGGGATCATTTTTAAACCTTCCTTGTGTATTCTCATGGGTCTAATTTAAAGCCAAGGCATACTAAAGTACGTCATGCACAATTTGTTTCAGTCTCTTATCTGTCTTTGAGCCGGCTCCGAGTGAATCATTCGTTAATATCCCCCTCTGAACTTGTACGTTTTAGCCACTTTATCAATCGCCACAATATAGGCAGCGATCCGCATGCTCACATTGTATTTTTCAGCAATTTCATAAACTCGATCAAAGGCACTTTTCATGATTCGATCTGACCTTCGGCTCACTCGTTCGCGGGTCCACCCATAGCCAAGCCGATTTTGAACCCACTCGAAATAGGATACGGTCACTCCGCCAGCATTGGCAAGAATGTCCGGTACCGCTAAGATTCCCTTTTCGTTTAGTATAGCATCTGCCTTGGCCGAGGTAGGTCCGTTTGCACCTTCGACGATCATCTTCGCCTTGATTTTGTCTGCATTGTGTTTCGTAATAACATCTTCAATAGCAGCTGGAACCAAAACGTCCACTTCGAGAAGCAACAGTTCCTCAGCCTCTATTTTCTCTGCTCCGGCAAAGCCTTCCAGACTTCCATTGTTTCCATTTCGATAGGCCATCGCCTCTTTGATGCTAATCCCATCCGGATTATGATAGGCTCCTGAAAGGTCGCTGATCGCTACTACATTGACCCCTCGCTCTTCCAGCAACTGGGCCGCCCAGGCTCCAACATTACCAAAACCCTGAATGGCGCAGGTGGCCTTGAAAGGATTGACTTTTTGCTTTTCCATTGCAGCAAGTGCTGAGATCATCACACCTCTTCCAGTGGCCTCTTCTCTACCCAACGATCCACCCAATACAAGTGGCTTACCTGTCACTACTGCATTGACGGTCATGCCATAATTTCTGGAATATTGGTCCATCATCCAGGCCATTTCTCGCGGACCTGTACCCATATCTGGTGCAGGAATATCGCGGTCTTTCCCAAACACGTCGTGCATGGCACCGGTGTAGGCTCGAGTTAGTCGTTCCACTTCACCCGCAGACATTTCCCGGGGGTTGCATTTGATTCCACCTTTTGCTCCTCCATAGGGGATATCAACCACCGCACACTTCCACGTCATCCAGGCCGCCAGTGCTTTTACTTCATCAATGTTCACTTCCATGTCATACCTCACCCCACCTTTGGAGGGGCCCAGAATTGTAGAGTGTATGACACGATAACCCTCAAATACTTTTATGGAGCCATCGTCCATAGTGACCGGCAATGAGACAATTACCTGTCTGGCGGGAGTCTTTAAAACATCATAAATTTCTTGCTCTAGTCCCAAGTGCTCTGCGGCAATTTGGAAGCGAGACATCATCGACTCAAACGGGTTGTCCTTGTCTTTGATCGGGGCGGGTTCTATGTAATGAGCCATAGGTCTGAAAAATGGGTATTGTTGTTATTAAGCCGGCAAAGCTACATGTATTGTCTATTTTAATTAAAACAATTTAAGGAAAACAACTACGAAGGGAACTGCGATCAAAAGACTGTCAAAACGGTCTAAGAACCCGCCATGACCTGGTATGATCGAGCCGGAGTCTTTGATTTGAATAGATCTTTTAAAATGGGACTCGACGAGGTCACCATAAGTACCAGCTATGACTACAATTACGGCAACACTGATCCATTCAAAAGAGTTGAGCCCATGAAAATAGTGACCGATGGCAAGTGAGGTGACGATCGACAAGATTCCTCCTCCGATACTTCCTTCCCATGATTTCTTTGGTGAGATTCGTTCGAACAGTTTGGTTCTTCCGAAAAGGATTCCTGTGAAGTAGGCACCTATGTCGTTTGCCCATGTAAGAAACAGAAGGCCCAATAAAATCTCATAGGAGTAGTAGCCATTGTAAAAAACCAAAATGTTAATGAGCGAAAATGGCACCGCCACGTACATAATACCCAGGTAAAACAAAGCAATATTGATGAACGGGTGGACATCACTTTTTTTATAGAGCTTTATTAGAAATACGAAAGAGGCGAGGGGGAACAATGCCATATGATAGACAGAGGGTAGGTACCCACCCTCTATAAAGAACATCCCGATGAACAATAGGGCCCCCACAATGACTCCAAGAAATCGGATCGGCAGATAGTCTTGCAATCTCATGAGCCGATAAAACTCTAGCATGGTCAGGCAAGAGATGGCCAGAAATACCACGAAAAATCCCCATTTGTCCCAAACAAGTGCGGATATGATCAGTAATCCACCGATAATAGCTGAAATGACTCGGGGAAGTAGGTCGGGGTATTTACTCAAACTTAATTTCTTCTTTAATGATCCTGATTGCCCGAATGACGGAATCAGGATCTACAAATATTTCGAAATTTCCGAAACCATGTGCAGTTACTGTCTTATTTACTTTTACGGGAGCGAACCCTTTACCTTCCAGGATGGCTTTGACCATATCTACCCGATATTCTTGAGTGTCTTTATAAACGGGTTGCCAATCAAGCATTTGATTGATACAATTTGTGGAACCGTGAAAGTAAAAAGACAGTAAGAATACCGAAGAAAACTACTGCAGGCCAGGGTGCGGACTGCTCCATCTGCTCGGGACTCACATCAAGAACCTTATGTTGAGCCAGTAGCAGAAGTACTAATGCAAGTCCGTTATTTATCAAATGACCAATGATTGCAGTAGTAAGTTTGCCACTCCAATGATACAGATAGCCAAATAAAACCCCTAGTAGCATTCTAGGTGCCAAGCCAAAAAATTGCAAGTGTATGGCAGCAAAAATGAATCCAGTCAGCCAAATAGCAATATGATGATTTTTGAGCACTCTGGTAAAGAGGCTTTGCATCAAACCTCTGAATATTAGCTCTTCGGCTATAGCAGGGATGATTGCTACGGCAAGAAAGGCGAGCAAAAAGTGTTGCGTAGATTGAAAGGTGGTGAGATGCTCAGTTATCACCTTCAATTGATTTTCTGATTTTCGGGCCCATTGAGCAAAATCAGAATCTCCAAAATCCAACTTCATATTCCATTCACCGACTGCACTGATGAGTACCATTGATCCCACTGCAATTCCAAACAGCATTAGCACTTCCTTCCCACTTACACCAGGGAAAAAGTGCTTGAAGTCAAACTTGAGCAAAAGGTAGGTGATGAGTATAGCAATGACGATGAACATGATCACCTGGCTTACCGCCTGGCTCACCAGTAGGCTTATTGGGTTTTGATTGAGGATGACATTTTCATCTATTTCAATCATACTGGAGGCAGCAACATTGAATGCAACATACAGCAAAAAATAACTGACAAGAATAATGAGCCCGATCCAGGCGCGCGAATTCTGCTTGTTTTGTGGCAAATACTGAAGTATATCTTGCATGGGCTACTTTTGCAGACAAATATAAGAGTAGAAGTGGTTAAGATCAGTGACATAAACCTTGGAGACTTCCCATTGCTGCTAGCACCGATGGAAGATGTGAGTGATCCTCCCTTTCGGGCAGTTTGCAAACAAAAAGGTGCGGATCTCATGTTCACGGAGTTCATTTCATCTGAAGGATTGATCCGAAATGCGGAGAAAAGTGTTCAAAAGCTAGACATCTATGATTATGAGCGTCCTATTGGGATTCAAATTTTTGGAGACAAAATCGAATCCATGCGCGAGGCGGCAGCAATTGCAGAAGCTGCAGATCCTGAAATAATTGACATCAACTACGGATGTCCGGTCAAAAAAGTAGCGTGTAAAGGTGCAGGTGCCGGAATACTACTTGACTTACCGAAAATGCAGGAAATGACAGCAGAAATAGTAAAGAGAGTGAATAAACCTGTTACTGTGAAAACCCGCTTGGGATGGGATGATTCTACCATCAAAATCCAGGAAGTAGCCCATCGCTTGCAGGATGTTGGAATTCAGGCGTTAAGCATTCACGGTCGAACCAGAAAGCAGATGTATAAAGGCGAAGCTGATTGGTCTTACATTGCTGAAGTAAAAAATGATCAGAATATCCACATACCCATATTTGGCAACGGAGACGTAGATTCACCTCAGAAAGCGCTTGAGTATCGTAATAAGTTTGGCGTAGATGGAATAATGATTGGCAGAGCATCCATTGGCTATCCATGGATTTTCGATGAAATAAAGCACTACTTTGAAACTGGTGAGCTACTCGATCCCCCTTCACTTGAAGAACGAGTGGAGGTTGCACTTCAGCACCTTGACTTCTCCATCGAATGGAAGGGAGAAAGAAAAGGGTTGTTTGAAATGCGAAGACATTACACCAATTACTTTAGGGGGATACCCAATTTTAAACCAGTACGAACTGTGCTTGTTGAATCTGAGTCCTACGAGCAAGTGAGAGATACACTTTGTCAGATTCCCGAACAGTTTGGAGCGTTAGTCACCCTATGATGGATCAATTAGCCCTCATCCAAATCCTGCTGCGGTAATGCAAAAAACTCCTATTGTTGCATGGTTCATGCTAATTGGTCTGGCCATGATATGGGGGAGTTCTTTCATATTAATTAAGAAGGGTTTGCAAGTTCTTACTCCGCAAGAAGTAGGTTCGCTACGAATTGTCGCTGCGATGGTTATCCTAATACCCTTTGCAATCATACGGATAAAAAAAGTCGCGAAAAATAAACTGCTCCCCCTGTTAGGGGCAGGTTTCCTAGGCAGTCTAATTCCGGCTTTTTTGTTTGCGATCGCTCAAACCAGATTGGAAAGTGCCATCACCGGGGTTTTGAATACGTTAGTCCCCATCTTCACGATTCTAATCGGTTATGTCGTTTTTGGTCAAAGACAGACGAGGATGGTTTTTTTAGGGATATTGATTGGTTTTATTGGTACTGCCATCTTGATCACTGCTGGCGAGAAAGGTAGTTTTGGTGGGGTCAACGCATTCGCCCTACTAGTGGTTCTTGCCACCCTTTGCTATGCGTCCAACCTCAACTTAATTAAGGCAAAGTTGAACGAGCTACATCCACTAACTGTCACCAGTATTTCGCTGGTCTTAGTCGGACCCGTCGCCACCATCTATTTGTTTGGTTTTACCGGATATGTGGATAAGCTATCTACGGTAGATGGAGTCGGACTGGCAACTTTTTACGTTTGCTTACTGGGAATTCTTGGAACTTCGATTGCGTTAATTATCTTCAATAGAGTACTTCAAATGACGGATGCATTATTTGCGTCCTCCGTTACCTACATCATTCCGATTGTAGCAGTGGTCTGGGGGGTGATAGATGGAGAGAAGATTTACTTCATTCAATATTTCGGGATGTTAGCAGTGGGCTTAGGTGTCTACATTGCGAACAGAAACCGAGCAGCTCACAAGAAGTAAGGCAATACGAAGTAGACCAGTAAGCTGATCAACAAGCTCGAAATGATGTTCAGCCATACTCCAGACCTCACCATATCTTTCATTTCAAGCTCCCCTGCACTGAAAGCAATCGCATTGGGCGCTGTGGCGATCGGTAGCATGAACGCACAAGACGCAGCCATGGTCGCTGGAATCATCAGAAGATACGGATGAATGTTGATGGCACTTGCTAGAGATGCCAATACAGGAAGCATGATGGAGGCAGTGGCAACATTGGAGGCCACTTCTGTAAGAAAATTGACAGAAAGAGCAATAATTATGATGATTACAAGAAGGGGAAGACCAGCAACCGACACCAACTGATTTCCCAGCCATTCGGCCAATCCGGAGCTTTGAAAAGCGGCTGCCAGGGATAGACCACCTCCAAAAAGAATGATTACCCCCCATGGCAAGGACTCCGCTTCCTTCCAGGTGAGTAGTGCTTGCCTTTTGTCTTTTTTTGTGGGGACAATAAACATGGTAAGGGCCGCTGCAATAGCGATGACCGTATCATTGATTCCGGGGATCAGCTGATTGAGGACAAAAGACCTGGTAATCCAAAGCATTGCAGTGATCATAAATACAATTCCTACTGCCTTTTCTTCATAACTCATTTTGCCAAGCTTAGCGATTTCTTTTTGAATCACCCCGGCCCCGATAGGCAACTTTTCCAGGTTCGTTTTGAATACGACTCTTCCCAAGACAAGCCAGCTAATGAATAGCATTAGTAATGAAAAAGGAAAGGCAAAAGCCATCCATGAGATAAATGAAAACTCCTCATTATACAGGTTGGTCGCAATGGCTACAAAAATGGGATTGGTTGGGGTTCCGACCAACGTCGCAACACCTCCGATAGAGGCAGAGAAGGCAATTCCCAATAGCAAAGGCTTGAAAAATTGGCTTCCCTTGCTTTCATCAATGTCTTTCATTTGTTTGATCAATGCGCCGCCAATGGTAATCATCATCAAGGTCGTGGCGGTGTTGGAGATCCACATTGAGAGCAATCCGGTTGCCATAATAAAGCCAAGAAGTATACTATTTGCGTTGGTTCCTATCTTGGATATAATAGCCAGGGCAATCCGCTTATGAAGGTTCCATTTTTGCATTGCAATGGCGATAATAAACCCGCCAACAAACAGAAAAAGCATCTTATCTCCGTAAGCAGCGGTGGTCTGCTTTATTTCTGCTCCTTGCGAGAGAGGCAGCAATACAATCGGTAGCAGGGCTGTCGCTGAAATGGGTAACGCTTCTGTCAACCACCAGGTCGCAACCCACAGCGTGGAAGCCAATACCGCATTTGCGGCAGGATTCAACCCATTAAATGGCTCGAGCAGATAAACTATGACAAATAAAAAGGGCCCCAAGAAGAGCCCTAATTTCTTTCTGAACATGGGTGCTTTTAATAAACTTCTTCTTCTAGTTGCTCTAAATTAAACTGATTCATGAAGTTTTTGGCCTGATCTAGATTTGGGAAGTCGTACTCTTTCACCTCTCCGGTCCTCAGATGCACTTCCACCTTAATCACTGAGATGTGCGAATCTTGCGATAGCGGATCGGCGAGAAGCACCGCGTTCTCATGCTTTTCTTTGATGGTTTTTGATAGAATGACATTCTTTCTTTTGATTCGGCCACAATAGCTGCAATTGTATTCTTTAAGCAATTCTCCGTCTTCAGTTTCGGTAGGTTCAAGAATGATTTCCTCTTTGGCCAGGCGCAGTGTCTGAAAGCCACAGCGATCGCATTGAAGTGCGCTTAAGTGGCCTTTATATTTTTCAATTTTCGTGTATCCGGTAGATTCATCAATCCAAACATCATAGTCGATGGAAAAAACGTTTTCCTCCGCTTGCATTCCTTCATCCAGATACGCATCCTCCTCTTCCTCACTCAATAACTTCATTTTCAACCCGGTATCAGGATTCACTCTGGGAGTATACCTGAGTCTTTTTAATTTTTTATCAAGCTTTCCAGGATAGTAAAACTTAAGGACAAGGTGAGCTACATACCCGTAAAGGAGTGCAATCGAACCTGCGATAAAAATTCGGATGAAGAACCAGACAGGGCTGATCGCTACGGTTTCTTCCACTAAAATATTATTGAAGAAAAAGAGGCTGAGTGCCACAAGCAAATGGCTATTTAAGAATGCTTTGCTTTCTGACTCACTTGCCAAATCAAACTTCTCCTTCAGCGTCTTTTTTGAAGAAAACTTGATCTTGTATAGTACATAATTAAGAAGCGCAGCACCTAATGCTACAAAAATTAGAATGAAGACTACCTGCTGCCAACCAGCTAAAAAATCCAAATAATTCATACGGGCGATTTTAATAACACAAAATTAAAACGAAATACTTCTTAAGTATTGCGAATACTTGGTACTCGATTACGCTAGAAATATGCCATTGTAACACAATTGAATTAACAACTGTTTCGTGTCATTCCCTAACTAATTAATAATGGAATCCGACTCTTCATCAAATGAGGCAAGGATGACTTCTCGGATCGATACCGAATGTGCGTAGGGATTTAAGGTTGCCGCTTCTGGCTGTGGAGTAGTTTCAGGAAGTAAAGACGCCCATTTAGAAAGCTCTTTTTTTGCAACAGATGTTACTCTTTCTTCTGCCTCCATTAAGAAGGCAAAGGTGCCAAGTAGCAGTAGTAGCGTTATGAGTTTGTTGAGCTTGGGTTTCATAATCATTAGTCCTTTTTCTAAATGAGCGTCTATCACTCCTTTTTGAAAACCTAACCTTTGTTTAATAGATGATTGCATTTATTAAAAAGTTGCATCTTTCCCTCAAAATTTATCAAATGAGTTGTTAAGTGCTGTTAATTAATGTTATTGAATGCTTTCATCCAATCGATCTGACAGAAATACCTCCCCATCTCAGAATGGTTACAAACTAGTAGAAAAGTTTTTTTGGAAAGCCCTACTTCCAGCTCATCGGGTAATTGGGATCGATGTATTGCAACCCCTCCTTAGTGACGTAGATAGGGCCAAAGGTGTCAAGCATCACAGCAAGCTCTTCAGTTTCTTTTGCCCCAATACTTTTTTCAACGGTTCCTGGGTGTGGGCCATGCGGCAATCCACCAGGATGGAGGGTAAAGGAGCCTCGGTCAATTCCTTTGCGGGACATAAAATTCCCTTCCACGTAATATAGCACCTCATCAGAATCGATGTTGGAATGGTTATAGGGAGCAGGTATTGCCTGAGGATGGTAATCAAACAGCCTGGGTACAAACGAACAAATCACATACCCATGGGCCTGAAAAGTCTGATGAACTGGTGGTGGTTGGTGAATTCTACCAGTGATTGGTTCAAAATCATGGATGGATAGGGCATAAGGGAACAGATAACCATCCCATCCTACCAGGTCAAAAGGAGAATGTTGGTAGAAGTAGTCATGCAGCCGATCATCGTGTTTGATCTTCACAAGATACTCACCTGGCTCAGATTCTGTGACCAGTTCTGAAGGGGGACGAATGTCTCGTTCACAGTATGGTGAATGCTCGAGCAGTTGACCAAGTTCGTTGCGGTACCGTTTTACGGTTTCCACAGGATGGGTGGATTCGATGACCAGTAGCTTCACGGGACCTTCGTCCCATTCAATCTGATAGATCGTTGTTCGTGGAATCACTACGTAGTCTCCTTGCTTGATTCGAAGTTTTCCAAACTGGGAAGTAAGCCAACCCTGGCCATCATGAATGAAAATGACCTCGTCTGCCTGACCATTTTTATAGTAGTAGTCCATCCGTTTGGATGTAGGATGACAAATGGCCATTGAGACGTCTTTGTTCTTAAGGAGCACTTTCCTCGATTCCAAAAAATCTTCCCCGGTGGTTTCCACACCTGAAGTGTTCAGATGTGTCTGCTTGAGTGTATATTCCTGGGCAATATCTTCCTTCCAGTCAGTAGACCTGCCAACTCTTTCGACCCGGGTTGGTGGGTGGATGTGATACAAATTGGAGTAGATCCCCGAAAACCCTCTTGAAGAGACCAACTCCTCTGCATACAAGCTACCATCGGGTTGTCTGAATTGAATGTGTCTTTTAGATGGGATTTCTCCCAGTCTGTGATAATAGGTCATTACTTAAGTGCTAGTTCATCGGCTTCGTCCATGAGCCGGATGGCCTTCTGAAATATTTCATCCTGCTCATTGAAGATGGGATAAAATCCATCGTTATCCCAAATGCCTCTTGCAATATACGCCTTAGTTAGTTGTCTTAACAACCTTTTTGATTTATTAAACTCGCTCTCATCATACGAAAGCCCATTTCCTTCGGCCAATGACACTAAATCCATCAGCATGTCATCTGAGACCTTAAAGGTCTTTCTGAAGGCCTGCATTCCCATGGCCTCAAGCATTCCATTGTTTTCCTGTGCAAATTTTAGCGTATACTCTTGCATGGAGTTGGTGCTGAACAGCCGGTTTAGATACCGTGAATTTTGAGTCGTGTCGAGGGCGACGAAGAAATCAGGAGTGATGCCACCACCACCATATACGATTCTCCCCTTGTCCGTCCGGTAAACAAGAGAGTCGTTCACCTTAATGCTATCCGAGTTGTATAATTCACCCGTTTCGTAGCGTTCATAGGCCTCTCGATAGTAATCATCCAGCTTTCCATTTTCGTAGGATTTTTGAATGCTTCGACCACTGGGAGTATAATACCTCGAGATGGTGAGACGCAATTCTGAGCCATCGGTTAAATCCAACGGGAGTTGCACAAGTCCTTTGCCAAACGTTCGTCGACCGACAATGATGCCACGATCATGATCCTGGATAGCGCCGGCAACAATTTCGGATGCGGAAGCCGATCCTTCGTCCACCATAATGACAACGGATCCTTTTTCAAAATCTCCTTTTTCTCCTGAATAATGCTCTTCTGTATAGCGTTTTTCTTTTCCATCGGTATAAACGATCATCTGTCTGCCTGCCAAAAGCTCATCCGCAATTTGGACAGCTCTATTCAGATAACCGCCCGGATTTCCGGTGAGATCGATCACCAGGTTCTTCATGCCCTGATCCTTCAGCTCAAGCAGGGCCTCTTTAAACTCGAGGTAAGTAGAGTTTGCAAACCTTGCGACCTTGATGTAGCCTATCTCATCGTTTACCATGTAAGAGACATCCACCGAATATTGTGGAATCACATCCCTTTCAATGACAAAATCAATCAGCTCCGACTCACCATCTCTCAAGATCGAAACTGTCACTTCAGAACCGCCGGGACCCCGTAATAGATTGATCACCTTTTGGTTTGTCATTCCAATGCTTGCCACGTTATCTCCATCTACTTTGATGATCTTGTCTCCTGCTCTGATTCCCAACTTCTCGGACGGGCCGCCACTTAATGGACTTACCACATGGATGGTATCTTTGAAAATATTGAACTCCACCCCAATGCCTTCATAATTCCCTTCCAGCCTTGATTGAATCAGCTCAAGATCTTTGGGTGGGATGTAGGAGGTGTGTGGGTCAAGATCCTTGAGCATGCTCTTGATGGCATTTTCAACCAATTTATCGCTGTCCACCTCATCGACATAGTCATTCTCAATGTAGGTCAGTACCTGTCTGAACTTTGTCAGGCTCTGCATGAAATTAGAGGTGGTGGTACCTGAATTTCCTGCCATGTTCGCTCCAATAAATACCCCAACGCAAATGGCTATGGAAATATACAATGGGAGCCGGATGGCCAGAGAAGAATTCTTTTTAGTACTCATGCTTCAAAAATATCATTTTATTGAACTAATGAAACGGATTGATGATCAAACTGTTGACTTGCTAAGAGGATAGTCTTATTTTTGAGTATGGTGTTCGAGAAAACGATACGTGAGGTAATTGACGAGAACTATGTGTATGCAAGGGCACTGCACTATTTGGGAATCGAATTTTTTGAAAACCCTGACTCGAAACTGAAGGACGTTTGTGCAGAAAGAGGGCTGGATCGAAAGAAAGTTATTAAGAGTTTTTATGAGTTTGACTCGTGCCATCGTTTCAGTTTCAAGCAGCTTGAAACCTACCCATTAGCGTTGCTGACCGAATTCTTAAAGCATTCACACCACGTTTTCATCAAGGATAAATTACCCTACATTGTTCACCTCGCGAAGTCCTTCAACGGGAACGCGGGATTGCAGGGGCTGCTTCCGGAATTTGTTGAAGAATTCATTCGTCATATTTACGAAGAAGAAGACACCACCTTTAAGTACATTCAGTTATTGTTAGCTATTCAAGGAGGTAGGGAAAAAGCACCCTTTTCGAAAATGATGGCTTATGAAGGATATTCCTTAACGGATGAATTCGAGCACCACCAGGACGATGATGAATTAGACGGAATCAGGGTATTACTTTCTACGATCGATCAATCCACATTGCATGGAAAAGTACTGGTGAGTGAGATCAAAGCGTTTGATCGAGAGATGATTTATCATGCAGAGATCGAAAACAACATTTTCTTCCCAAAAGCCATCGCTTTAGAAGCTGAGGTTAAGAACAAACTATCTGCTTTACGTACGCTCAACTAAATGGCAAGAATACTTGCGATTGACTATGGAGCGAAGCGCACTGGACTTGCGGTTACGGATCCGCTGGGCATGATTGCGACTCCTTTGGTGGTCATCTCATCCCATGAGTTGGAAAACTATTTAAAGGAATATTTCGGAACGGAGATGGTAGCATCGGTCGTGATCGGGATGCCAAAAAATTTGGATGGGTCTCCAACCAATGCAACGCCATTGGTTCAAGCTTTTATCAACCGATTCAGGAAAGTTTTCCCTCACATGGAATTAATTTTACATGATGAAAGGTATACTTCGAAAATGGCCATGGATGCCATGATCGTTGGTGGTACTAAGAAAAATCGTCGTCGGGATAAAGGATTGGTTGATAAGGTTAGTGCGACGATCATACTACAATCTTATCTGGAAAGTAAATCATGATATTCCCAATCGTTTTATATGGAGATCCGGTTCTTAAGAAGAGAGCAAAAGAGGTAGAACATGGAGATGAATCCGTTCAGGAGTTTGTCGAACATCTGTTTGAAACTATGTATGCTGCACAAGGAGTTGGTTTGGCTTCTCCTCAAGTTGGAGAGTCGCTTCGAGTTTTTGTCATTGATACCCATCCGATGCACGAGGAAGCTGAATCGGGCCTAAAAAAGGCTTTCATCAATCCAACGATGTTGGAGGAGGATGGGGAGGCCTGGGCTTTTGAAGAGGGATGTTTGAGCATTCCCGGCATTCGGGCGGATGTGGAAAGAAAGCCTAAAATCCGGATCCAATACTTTGATGAAAACTGGAATGAAATGGAAGAGACCTATGAAGGGATCGAAGCCCGGGTCATTCAACATGAGTATGACCATATCGAAGGTAAGCTGTTTACTGACTACCTGACTCCCTTCAAGAAAAGGCTGCTTAAGGGCAAATTGGCGAATATCAGTAAAGGCAAAACCGATGCAGAGTATCGGGTGAGAGTGCCAAGATGAAACAAGATCTTACCATCTCGCTGATTCAAGCTGACCTTCACTGGGAAGAAATTGATGCAAACCTTGCCATGTTTGAAGAGTACATCTGGTCCATCGATTCGACGGACCTAATAATACTTCCGGAGATGTTTACGACCGGATTTAGCATGAACGCTGGTGCGCTAGCGGAGCCCCCCGGAGGAAAGACATTCAAGTGGATGCGTCAAATGGCTTCACAAAAAAAGTCAGCAATTACCGGGAGTTACATCGTAAGAGAAAAAGGTAATTTTTTCAACCGGCTTTATTTTGTCTTTCCCAATGGCACTTCCACGTACTATGATAAAAAACATCTATTTACCCTGGCAAAGGAGAACGAGACCTATACTCCGGGAACAGAACGAAAGGTGGTGGAGTACCAAGGTTGGAAGATCAACTTACTGATATGCTACGACCTGAGATTTCCTGTTTGGGCAAGATCTCGTTTGCAGCAGTCCACCGCTTATGAGTACGATTTATTGGTGTACGTCGCCAACTGGCCAGATGCACGAGTCAATGCTTGGGATGCGCTGCTTAAGGCCAGGGCCATAGAAAACCTCTCCTACTGTGCTGGAGTCAACCGAGTCGGGACTGATGCGTTTCCAAAAGACTATACCGGCCACTCAGCAGCATACGATTTTGCCGGAAATCAATTGGTGTTTTCTTCGAAGAAGACGGAAGTCCTTACCACAGTCTTAAAGGCAAAAGAATTGCAGGATTTCAGGGCGCGCTTCTCATTCCAGGAGGATGCAGATGACTTTACGATTCACTGATCGCCCTCTTTTCAACTAAGTCTGCTTTAAGACTTTTCGGACGGATATTCCAACACTCAGTACTTTTTTAGAGTTAAACAGCGTGTGAGAACTTCGACGATAGTACTGTGCTTTTTCGTTTCCACTCTGTGCATGGCGCAAGACCTGGAATCGATCAGAAAAGCTTTTCATCAGGCAGTAATGGATGAGGAGCAGTCACGTAGCTTTCACCAACTATTCTCTTCGGAAGTGGACTATCCACCTTCACTCACTGCCTACCAGGCAGTATCGGAAGCCATGCTTGCGCGCGTTCTATGGAACCCGTTTTCTAAATTATCTCAGATCCACAAATACCAGAAGAAAATGGAAATGGCCATTTCAAGTGATCCGGATAATATCGAAATACGATTTCTGCGAATTGCAATTGAGTACAACTTACCTGCCTTTTTAGGTATGAGTGAACACGTAGAGGAGGATCTAAGTCTGATCGTTTCGAATATGGCCTCAGTATCGCAGCTAAATGTCGATCCGGACTATGGAAGGTACATTTTCTACTTCATCGAGAGCACTCAATTATGCTCTGAAGACGAAATTTTGGCCATGAGAAACTCGTTAGCGCGGTCCGCGGTGCACTAGCGTTCGCACCTTAACAAGAATCATTCGCATCGTTGACTTATCTCAAGAGAGATCCTGGGATGCGTGCCTAGCTTTAAAGAAAACAAAGCAACATTAG
This sequence comes from uncultured Roseivirgaceae bacterium, assembly GCA_964591785.1. GTDB lineage: Bacteria > Bacteroidota > Bacteroidia > Cytophagales > Cyclobacteriaceae > Ekhidna. The sequence goes on along the minus strand of CAZQDI010000025.1, from coordinate 8,730 downwards.
CCATGAAAACGATATTAGTCCCCACAGACTTTTCAGCAAGAGCGGAAGAGGCACTGAATTTTGCCGTCCAGTTCAGTGAAAGAGTCGGCGGTGCCATCAAGCTGATGCACATCGTTGATTTTCCATCCGGCTCATTTAATACGATGGGCGAGGTTGACAACATGGATCCGGAGATCATCTTTCAGGGAGAATACCTCAGAGGAGTACACGAGCGGTTGGAGGAAATCAAAGAACGATACAGTGATTACGACATTCAGGCGAAGATTAAGTATGGAAACCCTTACACGAGTATCAGTAGTGAAATCTCTGAGGAAGAGGTGGATTACATCGTTATGGGCTCGAACGGAGCTTCCGGGTTAAAGGAAGTATTCATAGGTTCCGTGGCAGAAAAGGTCATTCGAAATGCCAGCTGTCCTGTCATCGTCATTAAAGGCCCTGTCAGACTATCTGAAATGAAAAGTTTTGTCTTTGCTTCTGACCTGTCCGAAGAGCAGGATTTTATTGCTTCCAAAGCGAAGGATTTTCAGGAACTGCTTGGATTAAATATGCATGTGCTTACGGTAAAGACCCCTCATAACATGCGAGCTGAATTTGAGACGAAGAAGAAAATGAGTGAATTTGCGGAGCGCAACTTCCTGGAGAAGTACACCACCAATACCATCAATGCAGACTATTCCGACGAGGGCATTGTGGACTTTGCGGAAGGTATCAATGCAGGCATGATTCTGATGGGGACCCATGGCAAAACAGGTCTGGCTCATATTTTCGGAGGTAGCAGAGCGGAAGATGTCGCCAATGAGTCAACCATTCCAGTGATGACCTTCAAAATTAATTTATAAAGTCAAGTCAATTGGTTGAAACAGGCAGAGCAGTGTCCCCACCCCACTCAGTCCACGAGCCATCGTAAATCGCCAGGGACTCGAGCCCGACCAGATGAGCTGCGAATAGAATGATGCCAGCTGTCAAGCCTGAGCCACAAGAGCACACAAGTCGTTGATCTTGTAGCAGCAGTGACTGGAAGAGTGCTTTTAGGTCACCGTGGTTTTTCATCTTCGTGCCATCCAGCACCTCGGTGAAAGGCAATGAAATGGAATTTGGGATGTGTCCCCCCCTTAAGCCAGCACGAGGTTCGGGCTCAGTCGCTTCGAAGCGACCTCGGGATCTCGCGTCCAGCACTTGTACCTTCTGCTGTCCGATCGTTTCCAGCACATAGGAGGAATTGACAAAACAAGTAGCGTTGAAGTTTGCCTGGAAGTTTCCTTGGTCGATAGCAACTGTTTGCTTGGGTTCTGTTGCATAGCCACTATGGATCCAGTCCGGCAAACCGCCATCCAACAGGGTGACATGCTCATGCCCCATGGATTTTAGCATCCACCACGCCCGCGGACTGGAGTAGACCCCATGCTGATCATACACGACGACTGTGCTGTTTGCATTAATCCCCAGCTTCTGTGCTTCTTTTTGGAATTGCTGCGGGTCGCACATCATGTGCGGCAGGTCGACGGATCGGTCGGAAAATGCATGGTCGATATCGAAGAAGCGAGCTCCAGGTATTTGAAGATCATGGTGTTCAATATCGGAGGTAGAGGCTTTTGGTTTAGCCAAAGTGGTGTCAAGTACAATCAGCTCCGGATCTTCAAGGTGAGTTTGAAGCCATTTTGCGTTAACGAGCGAAGGGTTTTTCATGCAGGGAAGTTACGCCTTAAGGATGGCTTCAGCCAGCATTTGCTTAGGTAAGGCTCCCGACTGACGCCAAAGTTGCTTTCCATTTTTGAAGAGAATAAACGTGGGCACACCTTTCACACGAAAGGTCTGAGCCGCCTTCGGATTTTGATCGATATCTATTTTGATGATCCGTGCCTTGCTGCCAACTTCTTTTTTTAACTCCTCCAGGACAGGAGCCATCGTTTTACAAGGTCCGCACCACGTCGCATGAAAATCCACCAGTACCGGCTGATCCCCATTAATTAAGTCACTGAATTTAGACATGTATCCTAAACATGGATTGACACCACTTTAGTTCTTTACTCCGGCCTGGGTTCTTGTCTAATAAAGGAACCCATTAGTAGGAAATTGAATTATCAATTGATTCTTTTGTAATAAATTGAACATGTAAACCACATCAAATGCTTACCGACTTTCAAAAAGAGAAGATTTCTCACTATTTCAGGGTGGTCCTCGATCAGGATAAAAATGGGGTATTGGAGGAGAACGACTTCAGGGAAATTGGTGAATCACTTTGCCTTCTCTGGGACATGAAACCCGGAACTACCGAATATGATAAGGTCATTGACAATAGCCTGACCAGTTGGAGGGCATTTAAAAATTATTTTGAAAACAGGGGTATTGAAGCTAATGAAGAGGCATTTGTAAAATTCTATGGCAAGATGCTCAGTCCGAAAGGCGAGGAATTATACAAGAAATTTGTCTTGAAAATGGTAAGTAGCCTGTTCGATGCCTTTGACATTAATGAGGATGGCGTCATCTCGGTGGACGAATATTCAGACATGTTCATGTGCTACCACATCCCCATCAAATACTCTGCAAAAGCCTTTGTCAAGCTCGATCGCGATGGCGACGAATACATCACCAAAAAAGAGCTGATGCGTGCGGTGGATGAATTCTTCAAGTCCAATGATGCTGATTCGCCAGGAAATTGGCTGTTTGGTTTCTGGGGCGATAAAGACTGATCATTTTTAATAGCATTTCATATTAGGCCCTTGTTAGCCATTAATTTAGTATCTTCTTCGATCACCTATAGTTGAAATGAAAGAAGGTAAAGAACTGGCTTCTCTCAAGAGATTTTTTTTCCTACTTGTCATCACCCTGACGATATGCCTGCTTGGTGCGTATGTCTATATCAACAATGACACCAGACAGGATCGAATTCGAGATATCGCTTACACTGCTTCGGTTATTAAAGAATACTATGAACTAAGCTTTCATCAGTGGGAGCTGAGCTTGCTGAGTATCGGAAGAAGATTGGTTGAAATTGAGTCGGATGCGGAGCGATATGACTATGCGGGGGAGGCATTGAAGGTTTATGAGAAAGAACTTTTAGCATTTGGTTTGGCACAGCCGGATGGTCAGGTCATCATGTTTAAAGGGGTTTTCCCTACTAATTCGTTACCTAACCTCGTGGAATCTGATCAGACTCGGAGATCCTTTGAGCTGACAAAGAAGGGGAGAAGTATTGCCGTAGGAGAATGCTACTATTTTAGTTATGTAGAAGACTGGATCTTACCCATTCGGGTACCTATTTACGATGAACAAGATTCGCTCGTTGCGGTCAACACCTCCGCCATTGATTACAGCAGTGTGACTTCGGACCTGCAACAATTTGGTTTGAATCAGACCTATCTAATTCACCTGATCAGCAAGGACTTTGGGACCACCCAGATTATGTACCCTCTTGATTCCACACGATATGATGAGGTGCTTGGAAATGACTCTCTTACCTATACTTTCTCAAATCAAGAAGTATATGGGAATGGATTGAGCATGTTCGAAGGGATTGAGCCACTCAACGGCGAACATGTGATTTCACTGGTAGCTGACATCGATCCGGTCAATCATCAATTGGTAGTTTCGATGCCTGAGTCACTGTTGTGGACAGAGACGTTCGATCGTTTTAAAGTGTTTATCATCGCCTACCTGCTGTTGCTTTCCGGCTCTATCATTCTATATGTCTTTGTAAAGCGGAATATGCAGGCGAGCCTGTTAGCGACTCAATCAGAAAAAGCAAATCTTAAATCCATCATCGAAAGTACGGAAGACATCATTGGCCTTTTTGACACCGATTATCGGCTCATCGAGTTCAATCAGGCGTTCGAGATCTCTTCTAAGGCGACCGATGGCATTACCCTTTATAAGGGGATTGACCTGTTTGTAAAAATGAAATCAGAGGAGCATGCCTCCTTGTTTAGGAGGTACTTCCAAAGGGCGTTTGATGGGGAGAAGTTTAGTGAGATTGTGACCTACCCGAGCCCTGAAGGAGACATTATTTTTCAATTCACCTACAACCCGATCTATCGGAATGACCAGGTCATTGGGTTGTCTCTTTTTGCAAAAGATGTGACTGAGGTGACCAACGCCCAGGTAAAACTGGAAGAATATAGCAAAGGTCTGGAACGATTGGTGAGTGATCGGACGGAGGAATTAAAAGCCAAAAACAACGAACTGACTCAGGGCTATGAGCAACTAAAATCAACTCAGGAACACCTGATTCGGGCAGAAAAAATGGCTTCGCTGGGTGTATTGGCTGCTGGAATAGGACATGAGATTAATAACCCGCTCAATTTTATCAAGCATGGAGCGGAAGGGTTGGAGGTAGATCTGAAGAAATTGGAGTCCTACGATCCGGAAAGGCTGGATGGATACTTTGACGCCATCTACCAGGGAGTCAAGCGTGCTGCTGATATTGTCTCCGGGCTGAGTCACTTTAGCAGGGGCGGATCGTCGCTCAATGAAGCGTGCGACCTGAAAGCGATCCTGGAAAACAGCTTGAACATTGCAGCCACCCGATTCAAATCCAAGTCCATTCGGATCAAGAAACACTTCAACAGTGCTAATCCGGTCATCACTGGGAATGACGGAAAGTTGCATCAATTGTTTACCAATATCATTGTCAATGCGGAACAAGCCATCGAACGTGCAGGGGAGATTTCGCTCAGCTTATTTGAAGACGAGCAATGGATCAAGGTTGCAATAAAAGACTCCGGGACGGGCATGTCGGAAGCCACCTTGGGTAAGTTACTTGACCCATTTTTTACTACAAAAGAACCCGGAGAGGGAACAGGGCTGGGCCTTTTCATCTCACAAATGATCATTGACGAACATCAGGGTAAAATGGAGATTGAATCAAACGAAGGAGAGGGGTCCACGTTTACCATCTCTTTTCCTAAGGTACAGGACTAGCTTAGATGAGGTGTAAGTCAAAATTCCAATGCGTTGATCACATCTTCTATTGTATTTGGTACCACTAGTATTTTAAATCAACTACTTGAGTAATTTTTTACAGACCTTCTATCATTTCCATTACTCCTTCTGCTTTTAAACTGACTCCTTCTATTATTATTTTCACTCCTTCTGCTATTTTCTTTACCGTTTCTGCTATTGAATCAACTCTTTCTATTATAAATCGGACTCTTTCTGCGATTCGATTGATCGTTTGTGTGATTATCTGATCATTTGTTGTGATGCTTCACTACCTTCATTAGGTCCAAAGACGCCGTGGATTACCATGCGCTGCCAGGGTCCTGAAGGTAGAAGAAAGAGGTGGTGGTCCAGTCACCGTTGGCGATTTTCTGATTGCCCCAATTCCAGTTTTTCCCAATTTCGATCTTAATGCGCTCATGAAACCATAAGGAGTCTTGTACATGGTATTTGTATAAGGCGATCTTCAGGTTGCCTTCCAAATCTGTTTCCACCAGCGGTCGTCCCATGAACTGATAGGCATACGCTTGGTGTTTGGGTTCTCTGTCCCACCAGGCTGATCCAAAAAAATCATCCAGTGTCTTGATGTACAGGGCAGGCTCCGGATGTCCATCCAGGTCGACGGTGATGGGTCTTGTATACCAGGGCCAGTTTTTGAGCGGACTACGTTGCACCAGTGAGAGGTGGGTACCTAAATACCTGCCACGGCCCGTTATCTCCGGGAGCATAAGAAACGATTTTTCGGGGGACAACGCTTTGGAAAGTTGCCAGTGGGCATGCAAGTACATGGCTGATTCTTCGATTGCCCGGAGCTCCAGGTCAATGCCGAAAAACAATTCCAACTCTTGATCCAATTCGTTTTTCACCTCTAACCGTGCACTTTTTCTGAAAGGCATGGGGATCGTGGAGGCAAACAAAACCTGATTGTTGGTGGCGTGAAAAAAGTGATTTTCTATTGCCTGAAGCTTTAGGGGCTGACAGAAAAAGTCGCTCAAGGGAGCTGAGATGGCGGCTGTTTGATGGTCTTCCCAGTAGATGTTCATTGTGACCTTCTGAGCTAGTTCCAGGTCTTTCTTTTCGTTGATCGGGAACGTCGTCAACCAGAGCTTTTGGATGATGCCAGGGCCTGTCAGTTCAGAAAAGACCACACTTGAATGGGCTTTTACTATGGCAGAGTCCCAAAGGCTTTTGGATTGGATATTTTCCTGGTAGTTGTAGAGCTGTTCCATTCTTTTCTTAATTATCAATTAATCTCACCAGTGAAATTCCCGATCTTTTACAGAAGCGCCTTCAGGTACATAAATGTCAGTAATGGTGGTGGTTTTGTTGGAGAACTGCTTATGCTTGAACTGAACAATCAATTCTTCCTCTGATAGAAGCAGCACCTTAAAGTATTTATGTTCTTCTTCCATGTTCATCAGTTCGGGCAACTGTGCACTTTCCCATTTGATGTAGTAATGTCCGTTTTGGTCCTTCGTGAATTTCCAGTTGGCATGTAGTGTCTCTCCACAACCCCGGTGGTCTCCCGAGTTGTCCTGCATGGTCATGTCTGCCCGATAGGTCTCGCGATGAGATAGAAAGCAATCACCCATATTCATTCGCGTCTTGTTGTTGAATCTTCGCGCCAGCTTCCATGTTTTCATGGCGTCACCGGTTAGCAGGGACTTTGCATCATTGGGAAGTTCATACGGGGGTTGCTCGGGTTCTGAGCAAGCGAACAGGAGAACCGCCATCAAGAAGAAACCAATTGAAATTTTTTTCATTTCATATCCGGGATCAATGTGAATCATTTTTTTCACGATCAACTTTGCAGCATTTGACTGATGAGCGAAACACTGAAGATGCTTAGGAGGAACCAACCCAGGAATCCTTCTATGATTGTGATGTATCGAGTGACGCCGCCAACGGGGATGGCCCCAAAGCCGAGCGTTGAAAACACATTGATGCTCAGTGCCACCGAATTAAGTGTTCGCACCAGGATCAGGTAGATCGAATAGAGCAGGAGTGTAAGAATGGTCAGAAAGGAGAGGTAGGCTTTGCGCATCGGCCCCAGGTCGATCCACCGCCCTTTCAACACCTCAATCCGGCGATAGATGAACGTTAGGAACCGGTGTTTGACCCCTGAAAGCATGTACAAAGGTTTGCCCACCAAAAGGATGAAGGCGGGTAATTCGTCCCTTCCCTGACCCAACTCGGCTTTGTACTCCTCAAAAGTCCTAAAATGCTCCTTGTGCTTTTCCGTGTAGAAGTCTTCCAGTCGCTGCTCTGTTCGGAAATATTGCATGATCTTTCGATGCTCATGGATCAGAAAGGTGCGATTGATCTGGTCCCAATCGCTGGGGAAAAAGAAGTAGAGGGCCGCAAATAAGAGAATGGTCCACATGGAGAAGATGAGGGACTGGACCGGACTGGTGCCGTAGGCAGAAAAGTACTTTAGGAACTGATTGAACTGCCAGTTAAACCACGATTGAAGGCCTGGCTTCTGCCGGTGCAGGTGGCGATACTTGCCGGTTTCCATGTCTTTCATTTGAATGTAGGAGGCATTGGCTGACTCAATGTCCCCCTGCATCCGATACATCGAGAAGAATTTGCTGTAGCTGCTTTTCAGGCCGTTGAATGTGTATACGTCCGAGATCAGCGTATCGGTGGCATAAGTGTAAGGAGGAAGGGTGTAGTCATGGTAAAGCCCCAGGCCTACCGAGTCCAACTGGTTCCAGTAGAAGGAAGTATTATTTGTCGGGAAATTGAATTGATTGACGCCCAAAGGCTGTTTGAAGCTGCAGTTTTCGACCGTCAGGTTCTCTTTGATAGAGCAGGATGCAAAATCCAAAATGACGTCATTGAAGTCCATCCCATCGAAGTAGATAATGTTGTAGATGCCGCCGTTGAAGAGCATCACTGGTGTGACATCGGTTTCCAGGAATTCACAATTACCCAGGTACAGCCAGCTAATTCTTTTTTCATTTTGAGTTAAGTAAAAGAGGTATTGATAAGGTTCGTCTTCGACTTCAAATCCATAGGCAAAAAGGCTGCGAGGCTTGGAGGCATCGGTGGAGAGTTTACAGTCGCTGAAGGACAGCACGTTGATCTGAAGTTCAGCGATCACGATTCGTTGCAGCAGGGAGCTGTGAGTAAACTCAAGTCTTCCAAAATCAGAGTTGTTCAGATCTAACCCTTGCTTAAAGGTGCAATCGTAGAAAATGAGTTGACTTGCACCTTCAGACCTAAGAAAAATGACGTTTTGGTGAAATATCAAATGGCTGAGTACCACAGTCGTGTTCGTAGGTAGCTTGCAATTTTCAAGGATAATCATTGGCTTGATTTGGATGTTGCCTCTTGGAATGGTGTCCTCATCAGGTGACCGGGGTTGCCACCAGGCATAGAGTGAATCTCGCTCCTCATGAAAGTAGATTTCTGTGTCGGACAAGTGATAGTAAGGTTCTGTACTTTCCTCCATTTCGGCGATCCATTCACTGATGGATAGCTTTCGTTGGTAGTCTTGTGCCAACAGTGGTGCACTGACGAAAATGCTCAGGCAACACGCCAGCAGGAGAAATTTTTCAGGTGATCTCATGACAGTGAGAAGACGGGAAAGTCCATGCTTATTGTTTCTATAAAGTTATCACAATTGGAAAGGATGCAAGGGGGAGCAACACATAAAATCAAATGGAATTGAGTTAACTTAAAGTAGAAATACTTTACAGTATTTTCCGAACATTTAAAGGAATTACCAGAATGCAAGATCAAGCAAAAGCACCTGAAGTCGTCGAACCATTAGATATTGATGTTTTGATC
>CAZQDI010000024.1:0-34522 GCA_964591785.1 uncultured Roseivirgaceae bacterium | reverse complement strand
AAATAACTAAGGAAGCAAAAACTAAGGCAGCTAGTAAGTTTGATAATCTTTTCATTGTACTCTAAATTAGATTTTAAGTTCTCGACCAAAAGTAGGCCTTTTTCTTTTTTCTACCTACTAAACTAACTAATCCAGCAGGAAAATATTATGAACACCTATTATTTAAAGACTAATCGATTTTTCGCAGGTCTTAATCTCGCTGATTTGATTGGATGCTATCAGAACCGTGCTGCTTAGCTTTTCTAGTTCCTCATTCCACCATTGGAATCCTTCATCATCTAGATTAGATGTGGGCTCATCAAAAAAAATAAGGTCGTTTTCGAAGAAAAAGGCCGTGATCAGCTTTACACGCTGTTTCATTCCTGTTGAAAAGTCGCCAATGAGCTGATCAAGAGGTAAGGAAGCTTTCTGGGCCATTTCCTCAAATTGAACATTTGGTACTCTGAATTTGGAATGAAAGACTAGAAATTCTAGGAGGGTAAACTCCTCAACTAACTCCAAATAGGGCCCTACATAGGCGATGTTGCAACTTTCAGGATCATCTTGATCATCGTAGCTTACTTTTCCTTGGCTAGGAGTCAGGTAGCCACTTATTATTTGCAGTAGGGTGGATTTTCCGGAACCATTTTTGCCAGTAATGGCGATTTTGGAACCAGGTTCGATGCGAAAGTCTAAATGCCTGAAAACCCAGTTTTTCCCATATTTTTTCCCCAGGTCTATCGCTTCAATAATCATGTTAGAAAGTTGGTTTCGGAGCACATAGGTAATGTTTCTTAACGACCTGACTCATTGCCTTGATATTGGGTAGGTCCGAAGCGTCTGCCACATCCACTACTTCCCCTGTTTTACGTAGGATCTTGATTGATTGGCCCGATGCGATATAGGCTGAGTTGCTGACCGAGCCCGTTTTCACAAAGAAAGCTGCATCTTCCGTGCTAATGGTCCAGTTTTTGGATATTGTATCAATGAGTCCGTCCGTTATGATCCTGCCGATTTCATCGTTTGAGAATGAGATTCCAAGTAATTTTCTGTTAAGGAGCATTCCGCTCAGGGTGCGTAAGACCATATCTTCATGCTCCAGCCAGAATTTGATGGAGCCCCAAATATCATTGTCGTCCAACAAAGAATAGATTTCAAGAATGTCAGGATCTTCCTCAAAATCAGTTTGGCTAATGTCTCGCTCTAGAAAAATAGAAAGTGCTGGTGTGGCATTTAGCACTGCTCCAGATTGAACAAGTTGCTTTGCCCTTTCAATCAATCTGATAAGCATGACTTCTGCGCAAACTGCTGTCTTATGAAGATACACCTGCCAATACATCAACCTCCTGGCGTTCAAAAAACTCTCAATACTGTAAATCCCTTTTACATCTACTACCAATTGGTTGCTGACTACATTTAGCATTTTGATGATTCTTTCAGATCCAATAGAGCCTTCATTGACTCCCGTGAAATAACTATCTCTTTTGAGATAGTCCAGTCGATCTATATCAAGCTGGCTCGATACCAGCTGGTGAAAGAAAGTCCGTTCGTATTGGTTCTGAAATATCTTTAATGTCAGATCTAAAGCTCCATCAAACTCGGTGTTTAACCGCCTCATCATCCATATGCTAACCTGCTCATGGCTGATGTTCTTAAACAGTGAAAACTCCAATGTGTGTGAAAACGGACCATGACCAACGTCGTGAAGTAGTATTGCCAAAAGACTTGCCTGTCTCTCTTCTTTGGTTATTTCAATTCCTTTTTCTTCTATGGAATTGAGCGCTTTGTCCATCAAGTCCAGTGCACCGAGCGCGTGATGGAATCGAGTATGTAAAGCTCCAGGATATACGAAGTCAGATAGGCCAAGCTGCTTTATCCTTCTTAGACGCTGGAAGAATCGGTGTTCAATGATATCAAATGTGAGGTCATTCGGAATATTTATGAACCCATAAACGGGATCGTTTAGGATTTTTCTTTTGTTCAAGGGATTAGTGCTTTATGTTAGCCCGATAAATCAACATTTATGCAGCAATATAGAATCTTGTGGGCTGACGATGAAATTGAACTTTTAAAACCCCATATTTTATTCCTTGAACAAAAAGGCTACAATGTGACACCGGTAAACAGCGGATCGGATGCATTGGAAGAAATAGATCACAATTCGTTCGACATTGTATTCTTAGATGAAAATATGCCAGGGATGAGTGGGCTTGAAACGCTGAACTACATAAAATCTACACATCCAAACATTCCTGTCGTTATGATCACTAAAAGCGAGGAGGAGGAAATAATGGAGGAGGCTATCGGAGCAAAAATTGCAGATTATCTCATTAAGCCCCTCAATCCCAATCAAATATTACTTTCTGTTAAAAAAATCCTTGACAATAAGCGGATCATCTCAGAAAAGACTAATAAGGGGTATCAAATGGAGTTTCAACAGCTTGCGATGCAGGTGATGGACGCACAGGATTTTAATGATTGGTCTGATATCTACAAGAAATTGGTGTATTGGGAATTGGAGATTGATGACACGGAAGACAAAAGTATGGTCGAGGTGCTTGCCGCACAAAAAGTAGAGGCCGATGGGAGCTTTTCGGATTTTGTCATGAAAAATTATGAATCATGGATTAGTGATCCTGATGCTGAACGTCCGTTACTTTCTCAAAACCTCTTGAAACAAGAAGTCTTCCCTAAAATGGGAGATGAGCCTGTTTTTATGATTGTGATCGATAACTTGAGGTATGATCAATGGAAAATTCTAGAGCCGGAGATTTCTGATTTGTTCACCATTGAGTCTGAAAAGATCTACTATTCAATATTGCCTACAACTACTTCCTACGCGAGAAACGCCCTGTTTGCAGGTTTGACACCTGTTGAGATTGCGCGGAGACATCCAAATTGGTGGATTGATGAGGAAGATGATGACAAAAAGAATCAGTTTGAGAAAGAGCTGTTAGAGGCAAACCTTACCAGAAATAGAATGGAAGGAAGGTTTTCCTATCATAAAATATTGAAGGCTGATGAAGGCAGGCAGCTAAGTGAAAGTGTTTCCAATCTGATGGCAAACTCATTGAATGCAATTGTGTTCAATTTTGTTGACATGCTCTCGCATGCCAGAACGGATATGCAGATGATTCGAGAACTGGCCCCAGACGAATCCGCCTATCGGTCGCTTACAAAATCATGGTTCTCGCACTCTACGCTTTTGGACACGTTAAAATCATTGTCCAATCGCAATGTGAGGGTGATCATCACCACTGATCATGGGACCATACGAGTAAATAAGCCTCAAAAAATAGTTGGAGATAGAAATACTAACACCAATCTGAGATACAAGGTGGGAAAGAACCTGGCTTTCAATGAAAAAGCTGTTTTTTATCATCGCGATGCGGAAAAAATCGGACTGCCTAAATCTCATGTAAGCAGCACCTTCGTCTTTGCTAAGGACGATCATTTTTTTGCGTATCCTAATAACTTTAATTACTATGCCAGGCACTATAAGGATACCTTTCAGCATGGAGGTATCTCGATGGAAGAAATCCTAATACCCCTAATTACACTAGGGCCCAAATGATCACCATTCCTAACTATATTGAATCGGAATTACAAGAAATCGCACGAAAGTTGATTAGTAATTTTGGCCCTCTCAAGGTTTGGTGTTTCTATGCAGACATGGGATCCGGAAAGACAACATTGATTAAAGAGATTGGAAAGGAGTATCAGGTCTTGGATGCGATGAGCTCTCCTACTTTTTCAATCGTCAATGAATATCAGAGCGCTAAAATTGGCACCATATATCATTTCGATTTTTATCGCTTAAAAAATCTTGAGGAAGCTTTTAACATTGGAGTAGAGGAATACTTCGATTCAGGACATCCTTGCCTAATTGAATGGCCTGAGGTGATAGAACCTATTCTGCCTGAAGACTACCTGGAAATTAATATTAAATTAGTAGGAGATATTGCAAGATCATTGACTGCCCAACCTAAATGAATGAACGTTCCAAATCCGGATTTGCACAACTTGCTAAAGAACAAAGTCTATATCCTCAGGAAGCCCCTGCCAAAATTGCCTCAGCTAAAAATGCTTTGCGCATTGGTGTCCCGCGAGAAGTAGCAGATCAGGAAAAGCGAGTCCCCTTAAAACCGGCATCCGTGGAAGTGTTGGTTGCCAATGGGCATGAAGTTGTTGTTGAAAGTAAGGCTGGTGAGGCTTCTAACTTTTCTGATCAGGAATACAGTGAAGCAGGAGCTAAAATTGCTTATGATGTAAAAGAGGTGCTTGAATCGAATACTGTATTGAAGGTGGAGCCACCGACGTTGGAAGAAATTGGCATGATGAAGCCCGGGAGTGTTTTGATCTCAGCTTTTCAGGTCGGTAAGCAGAATGCGAACTATCTGGAGGCGATCAACAAGAAAAAATTGATTGCGATAGGCTATGAATTCATTCAAGACAAGGAAGGAGGCCTTCCACTTATTCGAGCAATGAGTGAAATTGCAGGGAGCAACGTGATGATTATCGCCGCTGAATGCCTAAGTAGTTCCAATGACGGCCGGGGTATCATTGTGGGTGGTATCACGGGAGTTCCTCCAACCAAGGTATTGATTCTGGGTGCCGGAACGGTGGCAGAGTTTGCTGCAAGGGCTGCACTTGGTCACGGAGCTGAAGTCCGGATTTTTGATGACAATATCTATAAAATGCGGCGTCTCAAGCATTTAATCGGTCAGGAAATTTATACTTCAACTTTTGACTCCTCTCTACTTGAAAAAGAGGTGAGAGAGGCTGATGTCCTGGTAGGAGCATTGAGAATGGAAAAGGGGCGAAATCAGATGCTGGTTGCAGAAGAGTTAGTCATGGAAATGAAACCTGGCTCCGTCATTATTGATGTGAGCATCGACCAGGGTGGGTGCATAGAAACTTCTGAGATGACCAATCATGAGCACCCTACGTTTATTAAGCATGAAGTCACGCACTACTGCGTGCCAAACATTGCCTCGAGAGTGGCTCGGACTGCTTCACTGGCCATTTCAAATATTTTTTCACCCATATTACTAGAAGCTGGAGAGCTAGGTGGATTTGATGAAATGATCTATCAGAAGAGGTGGCTCCAAAAGGGAGTCTATTCCTACAATGGTACCATTACAAATTTGGATCTGGCCAAGAGGTTTAATCTTGGCTTCAAGGACTTAAGCTTGTTTATGGCTGCCAGAATTTGATCTGGCTGTTAACTGAAAAGCAAACTTTTATTAGCTGTTACAAAAAGGTATATTGCCTTTAGATATTTTAACCCTAACCGTTTTAGTTCATGAGTTGGATCAGTCGCAATATTCTCTATGCCGGAACTCACGAAGGCATGGTCGATATCATTAAAAACAGAATATTTTATGCAAACTGTCTGATTCTATTTCTTTTCCCTTTACTCTTAGTTTTATCCATCATTCAATTGTCTTCCGGCGAAGGGGCTGCTGCCACAGAGACGCTAATACTACTGCCGGTTCCTCTAGTTAGTTTCATTCTAATTAGAAGTGGATATTACAAGTATGGGAGGTTGACTTTACTTTTTGGGGTGGTATTTTACCTAATTTTCTCCTTCTACTACTTCAATCTACAGTTTATCAAGGACGGGATCGACCCAGGGATCATGCGCATCCCTACGACGAAATCTCACCTATTGCCAGTCATGATCGGCACAGCGATCATTTTCGACTTTACCAGGGAGCGGATCTACTTTAATATTACCTTGATCGGCATATTTCTTTGTTATGTCTTTTTTGACGGAATTCAAACCATACTTGGATTACCTATCTCTGAGTTACCTTTTAAAGAAACTTCTTTAGTGAAATTCAATATTGCTAATACGGCAACGACTGTCATTATCTTATTTGAGCTGTACTTGATCGTTTCTATCAACCTCAAGTTTGAGAGAAACATTGTAGAAGAAAAGGAAAAGGTTGAAGTTAAAAGTGCTGAGTCAGAAATGAGGAAAAGAGAGCTTGAGATGGAGCAGGATAATCTACTTAGAACAGCCCAGGAGACGGATGAGATTCTTACAAAAGTGGTGGAGTCAGGCAATTTTAATATCAAAATGGATACCTCTGACCAAACCGGACAATGGAAGGCGCTGGAGGAATCGATCAATAAGTTGTTTGAATCTATTCTTGTACCATTCGAAGAATTAAACCGTGTGGTGGACCATCTCTCATCTGGTAACCTTAGAGAACGCTACCTGTTGGAGGCAAAAGGAGATATCCTGAAATTGTCCCGAAATCTTAATAATGCCCTGGATAACGTCTCCGAGCTGATCGCTGATATTTCTTCTCAATCAACAGAAATCAGGAATATTTCAAAAGTAAGTCAGGAAAACAGCGAGAAGGTCAACAATATGGTTACGGAGATGGAACAGACCATTGGTGAAATCAGCAAAGGGGCTGCAAATCAGGTACACCAGATCAATACCACTTCTTCACTAATAGAAAATATTCTTGAATCTACGAATGCCGTCAGTACGCAAGCATCTTCCATTAGTACAAGCTCATCTTCGGGCGTAGACAGTAGTAAGGAGGGAGTAGAGATGATTAAGTCCGTTGGAAGTAGCATGAAAGACATTCTCGACTTTTTTGAGAAAAGCTCAGAATCGATCAATGACCTTTCGAAGTATTCAATTGAGATATCAGGAATTCTGAGTATCATCCAGGAGATAGCTGCACAAACTAACTTACTGGCTCTTAATGCGGCTATCGAGGCGGCGCAGGCGGGTGAAGCTGGGCGTGGTTTTTCCGTCATTGCTACCGAGATACGAAGATTGGCGGAACAATCGCAGGATTCAGTTAAAGAAATTGAGAAATTAGTCATCAATGTTCAGCAGTCTGCAAAGTCAACACATGATTTTATTACGGAAATGAATGACGTGGTAAAGACCGGCGAACAATCCGCAGATAAAGCCTTGTCTTCGTTTGAAAGAATCCTTACAAACTACAATGAAACTTTTTCGCTTTCTGACGAGATAGCCAGGTCTACACAAAAACAGGCGAACGATGTTAGGCAGATTGTGAAATCAATTGAGCAGGTGGTGGTGATCTCTGAGGAGACGGCGGCCGGAGCAGAGGAAGCGGCTACTTCAGCAACTCATGTATCAGATGTCATGAACGAGTATCACAAGATTTCAAACGACATCTCTGAGATTGCTGATATGCTGACTCAGAAAACTGGCAAGTTTGTATTAAAGTAATATCTATCCTGTTGTAAACTGTCCAAGTTTGAAAGAGCTAGGGTTTTGATTAACTTTAGTTAAAGCCTGTCGCATGATGACTCTGCCCAAAACTCTCCTGCTGCTATTCACCTTAGTCCCATTTGTCTCCAAGTCTCAGGAACCAGTCATTGACAAAACCCGTCTGGAGTATGACGAATCAAAGACTAGTTCCCTTCAGGTGGGAATGTGCGTTTCAAGTGATCAAAAATATGTAGCCTTCCTGTTAGCAAATGGGGAATTAAACATATTAGAGTTGAATAGGTCTTCTTTTGCCTACTCGCATAGCTACGATCTTGCCGATCCCAAAGAGATACTATTTACAAAGGATGATCAATACCTACTCGTAGTAGAGGGATTTCGAGTGCGGGTTATCGACTGGAAAACTGGCAGTGAGATTGCTTCAAAAAAATACGAAGAGGAGCTTCAGATTGTTAGGGCATCAAAATTCTCAAATCATTTCGGCATCGCAACTGAACGTCAGGTGGAAATATGGGACGCTTCGACACAGAAGATTGTGAACAACTTAACCATCAAGCAGAGAATCACTAACATTTCTTTCAGCCCATTTAGGTCTGATATTGTAGTAAGTCCTACGTGGAGCGTTCTGAAGAATCGAATTTATCTTTTTGATTATTTAACTGGCGAAAGAAAGTATGAAATAAAAGGCAAATATTTGGCAACCTATGACAATGCAGAGGATCGAATGATCTTTTGGCAGAACAATGCCATAGCTGGCTTGTCCCCTGCCACCCCTGTATTTGGGCATCAATCATTTGATGAGAAAGACTATCAATACCTCACTGTTTTTGACGGGAAGCAAGAAAAAAACAGTGACGTTGGTTTCTACATGTCTGCGCTCCATCTAAAGGATAAACTGATTGGCGCAGGTGGCTACAGAGGTTTCAGTGTCTTTGACTATCAAAATGGAGGTAAGGTCTTTACCACTAAGAAGACAAAAAGAGGTCGAAGTTCGGTAGCGATTAATGCCCTGAAAGATTATGCCGTAAACGCCCACTATTTGCTCGACGATGATAAAGCACTGATCAATGCATATGGAGATAACATCAATCAGATTTATAGTGCGGATCAAAATAAGATCATAGGCTACATTTTTGTCGATGGGGGAGGTGATCTGGCAATTGTTTCCAGGGATGGCCGATTTGATGGTACAGCGACTTCGTCCTCAAAGCTTTTTTGGAGTTCTAGAAAATCAGCAAAAAGAACCAGCCTTGAGAGTACGTTTGCAAAGGGTTTTACCCCAGGATTATTAGGCATGCTACTCGAGGAACAGGACCTGCAAGAGGATTTGACGATCGACGATGAGGTGATCGATCGTATTCCGGAGGTACGAATTACTGCGTTTAACCAAGAGCAACTGAAAACAACCAAAACAGCAAGAGTTTCTTCCAGTCAAAAATCAAGTAAGGTCTACGTAAAGGCTGTGGAAAATGGTCAGTTCGTAAGTTCGATTAGGCTTTTCCACAACAATAAATTGGTTGGATCAATGGATGGCGTTTCAGAGGCTGTTTTTGATGTCAGTCTTACCAATTCCTTTGGAAATGATAACTACTTTTTCGCATTAGCGGTTTCCAAAGATGGAATTGAGTCGGAAAAGCAGAAATTGGTGGTAAACTACTCAGGCAAGACAGACGAAAAGCCCAAATTGTTTTTGGTTTCAATAGGAGTGAATGAGTATAAAAACCCAAAATACAACCTTAATTATGCAATTGCTGATGCAGAAGCCTTTACAGAACAAATGATGCGAGGAGCTGCCAGTATTTTCGAAGAAGTAGTAGATCTTCGAATCCGAAATGCCGAGGTCACAAGGACTGGAATCACCGAAGCAATGCAAGCTGTAAAAGCGCAAGCGAATGAACAAGACTTACTTGTTTTTTACTACGCAGGTCATGGAGTGATGTCGGAAGGAGTTGAAAAAGAATCTGAATTTTTCTTGGTACCGTATGACGTCACTCAGCTGTACGGCAGGGATGAGATCCTGTACGAAAAAGCAATCTCTGCAAATGACCTTCGGGATCTTTCGAAGGAAATCAATGCGCAGAAGCAAGTATTTATCATAGATGCATGTCAGTCAGCTTCTGCATTGGAGGCAGTTGCCCTTCGTGGTGTGAAAGAGGAAAGGGCAATTGCGCAGTTGGCTCGGAGTACTGGTACTTTTTGGATCACGGCCTCCGGATCGGAACAATTTGCCACAGAATTTGAATCGCTGGGGCATGGTGTCTTTACTTACGCCCTATTGGAAGGCTTGAGTGGCAAAGCGGATGGGACCAATCAAGACAAGCGGATCACTATCAAGGAATTGAGTGCATATGTTGAATCTAGGGTCCCTGAAATCTCAGAGCAATACAAAGGCAAACCGCAATTTCCCGCTGGATATTCCTTTGGCAATGACTTTCCTGTGGTCGTTTATGAATGAAGTGGTTTTTAAGGCTGAGCTAGTATTTTTTCTACTGCGAAATAAGCAGACTCGCTAGCACCATCAACTGTTGACCCATTGTCCTTGTTAGTTGCTTCACCCGCAAAAAAGAGCTGATTATTTATTGGGGCAGCGAGGTCATCCACAATTCGTGATTGACTTCCATTGAAATCGATACTGTATGAGCCTTGTATATAGGGCTCCTTAGACCAGTTTTGGATGATGTGATTTTGATAGTATTTTGTGGCTTCACCTTTGAAAATCTCATCCAATTCATCCATAACTAAACCAATGGTGTCCTCATCAGTGGACGCAGTAGCGTATGGGGTTGCATTCTGACCAACTGTAAAAAGCCCTAGTATGTGGCTATTAGTGTTTTTTCTAAATGCCGCATCATAGTATATTTTTTCACTTGATTCGGCCTGACTTAGCAATCCTCCTGTAAATAGGATGTCAGGATAAAACTTTTCTGAAAATGAAATAAATACTTTGATGCCATCTGGCATTGAAATAGCGTTGATTGCATTTATCTTTTCTTTGGGCAGTTCTGGATTGAACAAGATATTGCCTTTCTGTAAGATACTTACCGGCACTGTGATCAAGACCTTATCAGCCTCAAAAACCTCATCGGCGGAGTTCCTTACAATAACTGTATTTCCTGTCCTATCAATTTCAGTCACGGGGCTATCGTAGATAACTCTGTCCCTAATTTGAGGCATCATGTGATTTTCAAAGAAGCCAAACCAGGTGGTACTCTTGAATTTGTATTCGCTGTAAAAATTTGATGCCCAGTTTTGCTTTTTAAGCTTGCCATTTTTCCAGTTGTAAACAGTTTCGGGACTATAGGCGATGATATCTACATCTGCATCAATGGATGGATTGCTAATTAACCTTGCGAGAACTGAAGGGTGTTGGTGAATCCACTCACCTCCCAAGTCAATCGGGAAATCAGCAAAACCTGTCGTTCTCTTTACTCGTCCACCGTGAATAGACGAAGCTTCAATGATTTGAAAATCGATATTATAGCGATCTAGGAGGTAACCTGCCGTAATTCCTGCTGCTCCCGCACCAACTACCAGGACTTTTCCCGAGAAGTTCACCTCAAACTCAGGAAATAAGGATGCTTGCCCTTCGCACGATTCCAATAGCATTCCCATGAACGGAACACTTACCCCCAGCAAGCCACACTTCTTAATAAATTCTTTTCGAGTCATCATATGCTTGTCTAATTAGATGCTTTTTGCAGTTGATTTGGTTGCTTTTATGATTTTTACTCTAATCCCGAATTCGAGTGCAAAAAATCCTGCATTCTCAAATCGGGAGGAAAAGGCTCTCCCATAAGAAGATTTTACATACCACCCGGCTTTCTTTTGAGAGTTTTTACCAAATTCAATATTTACCGAAGGTAAAAAGAATGACCTCCATTCTTTGTCTTTGTTGGTGGTATTGCCGTTACTTAGATCAATTGTAGTCCCCAGGGTCTGATTGCGAAGCAGATAAGCCAGACCAAGGCCTGTTGCAACATACACCCTCCGATTTTTGTTTTGTCTTTTGTAGCCAAAATCAGCGCTCAGGATATAATTTGAGTGGATTCCTGGACGAACAAAAAATCCGGTTTGAGGGCTTACAAAGATGCTGTTAAGCCGATTTCCTCCAGTACTCGTTTGAACTTCCCAAAATTTAAGATCCAAAGATGCTCCAACGTTCAATCCAGGTTGCGTAAAATAGGGACCGTAAAGCCCAAAGTGGACACTATTAGATCCTTTTTTCTGGGCAAGGAGATGCCAGCTTGATAGTACAAAAAACAAGAGCAAATACTTTTTCATAGTAAGTGTTTTTTACCCACCGCAACCCCCGCAACCTCCACAACCACTGCAGCCACTGCAGCCGGAACCTCCGCTGCATCCACTTCCGACAGCATCGCTAGCACCGCTATCAAAAGAGGAGGAATAGGTGTCAAAGTAGACAAAACAACCAGCGCACCCAACCTCACTCGTTGGTTCCTTTCGCCTTCTCATTTCTTTAGAGAGTTCATCATCTATCTTTCCCAGGAGATTAAAGTCAAAACCGTCCAGTAAGAAGACGTTGCCGGAAAGTAGCTTGAGCATCTCTTTTCCTTTATCAGGTTCCTCTTCGATTATAGCAGGGAGGTGCTTTTGAAGCGATTCAAGCTCACTTTTCACTAAAGCACCCTTACTTTTTCCTTCAGTTGTTAGCTGGATATAAACAGCGATTCGGTTTAACCATGAATTCTTGATAAGGCCTTTCATTTGTGAACTATCAATCAGTCGCTCAAAAACAAAACCCTTTAATCCCTTCGAATTTTCAAACGCCACTTTGACCAAGTGCCTAAACTGAATTCGAATGTCATTCTCTCCCAGAAATGTATTAGCATATACCAACTCATGTTTGCGAAAAGTGTAGGCATTGAAAGCAGGCCCCATAATCACATAGCTGAGTGTCCGTACCGGGTTATTAACATGAGATTGATATTCCTCTTCTTCAACAACAAGAACTTTTTTGATGATCAGATCAATCAATGTATACTTGAGCAGGTCCTTTAGGATGACTTTCGATCGATCTCTAAGGACCAAAGTTTCGGCAGGAGTAAGTTCTTTTAATGTTTCCAATTTTTGAAGAATTTGGGTTTTTTTATGACCCAGTGAGTATGTCTGTTGATTCTCGTAAAGGTGATTTGACCAAACCTTACTTCACTGGGAGGCCATATGTCTAATGGGGGCTCTTGGTCAAACATTTCCGAATATAGTGCCTTGGTTTTTGCATACCAATCATTGTACTTGTTCTTCTCTGAATCTCCTCCCTTGGTAGGCCCATGTTGTATTTTCGACCCCAATAAATCTTCACACATGTCATGCCAGTATGATTCGGTATACAGTAAATGGAGGTGCCAGGCTTGATCTACCTGATCAGAAGGGGTGAGTGGATGATCTGAAATACAGATCAGATAAATGAACTTCTTGTATTCTTCGAAGACTCTAAGTGAGAACTCCATACTCCATCCGTTTTCTCTCGCCAACCTATCGACATAGTTGAATTCTGCTGAAGGGTCTCCCACCTCAAAGCGCTTAAGCTGTTCCCAAAGCTTTGCTTTTTTCATCTTTGTTGTAGCTCAGAGTTCTTTCTGAATGCCAACTGTTAAGCTAGGGATAAAAGCGTAATTCGAATAAAGATCTCTGAAGAATGCATCTGCCTGAGCATCAAGACGCGTCAGATCCAGCTGGTCGGAATCAAGAGAATTCATTGAACCAAGGTTCGCACTGACACCAATTTCCATGAGTATTGTAAATCCGTTTGAAAGTGGAAACATTCGACCGTATTGTACTCCAATTTGGAAGAGGTTGGACTTCAGAAGGAAGGAATCTATTACGGTCGCATTGTTTCTTCCTGGTCTTCTGGGAAACGTGTTAAAGTCTTGATCAAAAACAAGTGCAGTCACATCAGAGGGGGTATCGGAGCCAGAAAGAAATACTTGACTCAAGAACACCCCTACGTGGTTGTTTTTGAAGTGGTAGTTGATTCCTTCTTCTACTACATATCCCGATTCAAATGCACTTTCTATTAAATCAATGGTTAAGTCATCTACCCCCAGTGTATTAAGGGTGGATAAGATCATCGTTGAGTTTGGCTTTCTAAGCAGTCCAGCTTGGATGTTTACTGAGAACCTCGAGGAAACATTGTAGTCAACCCTTAATCCAAGCTGTACCGGTACTTCCCACTGCAAGCCAATACTACTTTGAGATTTTCTCAAGGGACCTATTAAGTCCTTGGGTTGGGCTTTTATATCAGTGAATTGCAGGAGGAAAATGACTAAAAAAGCACATCTGCCATATTTCATAAGTCAATCTTTTCCAAGTTCAGAAACATCCCTACATTAAATGGAAGCAAGACTCTCTTCAAGAGTTTTGATTTTCGCATCTGCATCGGCCAGCTTCTTTCGTTCCATTTCGACTACTTTATCTGGAGCATTATTGACGAAACGCTCATTGGCTAGCTTCTTCTCAACTCCAGTCTTGAATCCCTTCATTCTGTTGAGCTCTTCTTGCATCTTCTTTCGCTCGGCTTCCAGATCAACATTATCTGTTGCAGGCACAAAAAACTCGTCAGAACCGATGACGAAACTAAAAGCGTTTTCTGGTTTGCCTGAATCAGAAATTCCCGAAACATTGGCCAGTTTTTGCAATGACTGTTCTATTCCATTAATTGATGCAGAGCTGGTAACTAACTCGAACGCTTCCTTTGGAGATATGCCTTTTGAGCTACGTATGTTCCGTATGCTGGAAGTAATTTCGAAAAGTAGTTCAGCCTGCTTCAGTTTGTTTACATCGTATGCTTCCTTGTGAGGCCATTGCGCAACAATGATACCCTCTTTTTCATCCCTTTTTCTCAGCTCGTGCCACAGCTCTTCGGTGATGAAGGGCATAAAAGGGTGCAGTACTTTCAGAACCTGTTCAAATAGCTGTACCGTCGCGTCATAGGTGGCCTGATCAATTGGTTGTCCATACGCTGGTTTGATCCATTCAAGGAACCAACTGCAGAAGTCATTCCAGACCAGCTTATAAACCGTCATTAATGCATCTGACATTCGGAATTTCGAAAAATGATCTTCCAACTCACTTAGTGCTTTATGGAATTTGTTTGAAAACCATTCAATCGCTTGAAGATTGATTTCTGGTTGACTGTCTTCTGCAGTTTCCCATCCTTTAACCAACCGAAATGCATTCCAGATCTTGTTGGAAAAATTTCTTCCCTGCTCTACTAATTTTTCATCAAACAGCAAGTCATTGCCGGCTGGTGAGCTGAACAGCATTCCAGTACGAACGCCATCTGCGCCGTACTGTCCAATGAGATCAAGGGGGTCAGGAGAATTACCTAAAGATTTAGACATCTTCCGCCGCTGCTTGTCTCGCACGATGCCTGTGAGATAGACATTTTCAAATGGCTTTTCTCCGAGGTATTCGTAACCAGCAATGATCATCCTAGCTACCCAGAAAAATAGAATTTCAGGCGCTGTAACCAAGGTTTGCGTTGGGTAAAAGAAATTCAAGTCCTCATTCTTGGTCTTATCGATCTTGCCTGTAATGGGATCAAAGCATTGATCATTGAATCCGTCAAAAATGGCAATCGGCCAAAGATTACTAGATGCCCAGGTATCCAAAACGTCCTCATCTTGCTTAAGGTCTGCTAATGAGAGTTTTTCATTGCCGGTGGTATTTCTTGCTTCTTCCAGTGCCAACTCTTTGGTTTCCGCAACTACAAATTCGTTTTCGCCTTCACCATAATAGTAAGCCGGAATTTGCTGGCCCCACCACAGCTGACGTGAGATGTTCCAGTCACGTACGTTCTCCATCCAATGATTGTACGTGTTCTTAAATTTTGCAGGAAACAGCTGGACTTCGTCATCCATCACCGCCTTATGTGCTCTTTTTGAGATTTCTTTCATTCGAATGAACCACTGAAGGGACAGCTTGGGTTCAACGACCGAATTAGTACGTTCAGATCGTCCGATTTTGGTAATAAACTCCTCTTCTTTAATCAGTAAGCCGGCCTCTTTCAAGTCCTGTACAATCAATTTACGGACTTTAAATCGGTCCAGTCCGACATACTTTTCAATTTCACATTCCGCATTGAGTGTGCCATCTAAATCTATGGTATCAACCGTTTCCAATTGATGTCGCTGACCAATCTCGTAATCGTTGGGATCGTGCGCTGGAGTAACTTTTAGGCAACCTGTTCCAAAATCAAGCTCTACGTAGTCGTCTCCAATGATTGGAATCTCTCTATTAATGAATGGAACCAGGGCTTTAGCTCCAATCAAGTGCTTAAATCGATCATCATTTGGATTAACTGCAATGGCAGTGTCACCCATGATGGTTTCGGGTCGTTGAGTCGCGATCGTTACATACTCATCCGTATCCTTAATTTGATACCTAACATGGTAGAGAATTGCTTTTTCTCCTTCTTCCTTATAAATAACCTCTTCATTTGAGATGGTGGTCTGCGCCTCGCAATCCCAGTTCACCATTCTCAGGCCGCGGTAGATATACCCTTTCCTGTAAAGGTCGACAAACTGTCGGATCACCGCCTGATGGTAGTGCTCGTCCATAGTGAATGAGGTCCGGTCCCAGTCGCAGGAAGCACCTAGTTTTCTAAGTTGCTGTAGGATGATGCCACCATACTTTTCTTTCCATTCCCAGGCATGCTTCAGAAACTCCTCCCTGGTCAGATCACTCTTTTTGATGCCCTGCTCCCGAAGCATCTTTACTACTTTTGCCTCCGTTGCGATGGATGCATGATCGGTACCCGCAATCCAGCATGCTTCTTTGCCTTCCATTCGGGCCTTTCGAATTAAGATATCCTGGATGGTATTATTGAGCATGTGACCCATATGGAGCACACCCGTCACGTTGGGCGGAGGAATGACAATCGTATATGATTCTTTTCCCGGCTGGGGCGTGGCATGGAAAAATTTATGATCCAACCAGTAGTTGTACCATTTATCTTCTACTGTGGATGGGTCGTATTGTGACGAGATACTCATCTTGGTTTTTGAAATGATTTTTAGGGCGCAAATTTAGACAGTAGCCAGAACACGATCACTAATTCCTTACATACTTCCTCGCTAAATCTTAGTTTGTGAGTAAACTTGCTTCATGACAGAAATAGCAGCCAATAACCCCAACCTTTCATCTTGGGTAGCAGTGCCCAAAAATTCGGATTTCCCCATCCAGAACTTACCTTTCGGAATCTTTGAACAAAAAGGATACAAACAGGCAGGTGTGGCCATTGGAAATGATGTATTGGACTTGGCAGGTTTGCATAGTCATGGGTTTCTCGAAGGTCTGGGTTTACCAGATAAAGTATTTGAAAAAGACACCTTAAATGCATTCTTGTCACTTGGTAAGAAGATCGGCCGTGCGGTTCGAGATAGAATTTCCTTTCTATTAAGAGTAGGAAACGAAGAACTTAAGAGTCATTACTCGGTCAGATCATTATTGCTACCTCAGTCTGAGATCAAAATGTGCATGCCGGTGCAGGTTGGAGACTATACGGACTTCTATTCTAGCGAACAGCATGCATACAATGTTGGATGTATGTTTCGTGACCCGAAAAATGCGCTCATGCCGAATTGGAAACACATTCCTGTTGGCTATCACGGCCGGGCTTCTTCGATTATAGAATCAGGTGTACCCATTCACCGACCCAAAGGGCAACAACGACCAAATGATGAAGAACCTCCGGTGTTTGGTCCCTGTAAATTGTTGGATTTTGAGTTGGAAATGGCCTTTATAACTTGCGGAGAAAGCCATATGGGCGAGTCCATAACGACAGATGTCGCTGAAGACTATATTTTTGGAATGGTGCTTTTTAATGACTGGTCAGCTCGAGATATTCAAAAGTGGGAGTATGTGCCACTAGGTCCCTTCCTGGCTAAGAACTTTGCTTCTTCAGTCTCTCCCTGGATAGTTACACTTGATGCCCTGGAGCCTTTCAGAATCCAAGGCCCAAAACAGGATCCAAAAGTGCTTCCTTATTTGGAGTATGAGGGGAATAAGCATTTTGATATCAATTTGGAGGTGGCCATTCACCCTGAAGGATCAACCGAAAAAGTGGTTTCGAATTCCAATTTCAGATACATGTATTGGAACATGGCACAGCAGCTTGCTCACCACACGGTAAATGGATGTAACATCAAAACAGGTGACCTGTACGGTAGTGGTACGATTTCAGGGCCGGATCCAAGCCAATACGGTTCAATGCTTGAAATTTCCTGGAGAGGAACAAAGCCTGTAGCCATGCCGGATGGAAGCGAACGAAAGTTCATCTTGGATGGAGACACTGTCATAATGAGAGGCCATGCTCAAAAGGACGACGTAAGAATTGGTTTTGGTGAAGTAGCAACGAAGGTGAAACCAGCTATCTAGTTGAACGCATTACTTAATTTCTATTATTATGCACATCCCTTTCGTAGATCTTAATGCTCAGTACCAGTCAATCAAACAGGAAATATCAAAGGCAATTGATACTTGCATCCAAAACACGTCTTTCATTGGAGGTACAGGTGTAACTGATTTCGAGGATGATTTTGCTCAATTTATCGGAACACCCCACTGCGTTGCTTGCGCCAATGGGACCGATGCTATTGAAATTGCGCTAAAGGTACTGGGGGTAGGGGAAGGTGATGAAGTTATTGTGCCAGCTCTTACCTGGATGAGCACCGGGGGAGCTGTAAATAATGTGGGTGCAGATCCAATCTTTGTGGATGTGATCGAAAACGAGAGAACAATTGATCCGCGACAGATTGAAAAAAAAATCACCAATAGAACGAAAGCTATCATACCGGTTCACTTGTATGGTCTACCTGCAAGGATGGATGAAGTCATGCAAATTGCAGAGCAGCACAATCTGAAGGTGTTGGAAGACTGTGCTCAGGCGCATGGAGCAAAGCATAAAGGCAGAACAGTAGGGACCATCGGTGATATTGCCACCTTTAGTTTTTATCCTGGAAAAAATCTTGGAGCTTACGGTGACGCTGGGGCGATTGTTACCAGTGATCCCACACTTGCTGAGAGATGTAGGATGCTCACCAATCACGGGCAGCTAAAGAAGCATCATCATCGAATCATCGGAAGGAACAGTAGACTTGATACCATCCAGGCCGCTATTTTGAAAGCAAAGCTGCCTCAACTTAACGATTGGATTGAAGGACGAAATAAAGTGGCGCATTGGTACACCAAAGAACTTAATTCGGTTGGAAAACCCATCATTCCGGAGGGTTCGGATCATGTTTTTCATCTGTATGTCGTGCAGTCCCGCGAACGAGATGAATTGATCAGGCGCCTAAAGGAAAAAGAGATCGGGTATGGGATACACTATCCGACTCCGCTACCACACTTAGCGTGTTACCACTACAAAAATCATAAAAGAGGAGAGTTTCCTGTAGCGGAGAAGTTATGTGGAGAGATCGTTTCATTGCCGATGTTTCCTGAATTGAGGAAAGAGCAGGTGAGCGTCGTGTCTGAGGTTGTAAATTCATTGTAATTATAGCCATATGTCAGATCAGATCATCCACATTGGGTTTCCGAAAACAGGCACTACGTATCTTCAGGAGAATGTACTTCCATATCTTGATGTCACTTTTGAGGGGTTCAAATCGTCGGCAAGTGTGCTAGGCAAACTCGTTTATGCTGATCCCCTGGACTATGATATTGAAGAAATTATTCAAAAGATCAAGTTGAATCAATCTGATAAGCCACACCTCTATTCATTTGAAAACTTGACTGGTTCTCCTTTTTATTACAAAGGGCTTAATCGAAGTACTATTCCTCAAAAATTAAAGGAATTAGGCTTTAGCAAAGTCGTCATTACCATTCGAAATCAAATGTCTGCTATTGATTCATACTACCGACAGTATGTGGTGCAAGGAGGAACATTAGGTTTTAGATCTTTTTTGGATTTGGACAACCAAAGACCATGGCAGAGTAAGTTCTTCAATATGAATTATTTGAAGTATGACATCCTGCTGAGGAGGTACTGTGATGTATTTGGTGCGGAGAACGTTCTGGTTATTTCCCAAGAGGAGTTGAGAAAATCAGAAGAAAAGTGCATTGCCAGCCTAACCCATTTTTTAGGTGTGAAATTGAAGGAGAGAACAAACCCACGGAAAAGTGAAAATGTCTCACTGACGAACTTGTCATTACGAATATTGAGATTTATGAATCACTTCACGTACAGTTCCATTTCCCCTCATCACCTAATTTCCAGTAGGTTTTCAAATACAACTTTCTTCAAGTTTCTTGCAGTCATTTTTGACCCCTACTTCGGAAGAATTTTTTCGAAGAAACGATCTTTTGTGGATCGATTTAAGCTAAGATCGCAGCTTAAGCAGCTGTATGCCGACTCAAATGAAGCATTGTATTCTAATTTTGGGATTGATTATCGAAACTAATAGCAAACTGACCTAAATGTTAAATTGGATTAAGAAGATACTCAGGTCATTTAAATGGACCTCTACTTTACTAGATGTCTTCTTTGTAAAGAAATTTTACCTGGATCAGAAAGGATGGACATTGAGCAGGTCACACTATCGGCCAATGGATAGCAACGGCTCCGAGCTACCGTGGTTCACTTACTCATCCATCTACTTCATTGATTCTTGCCTTAGGAAAGAATATAAAGTCTTCGAATTCGGAAGTGGAAACTCAACGCTTTTCTTTAGTAGGCGTGTGGCCCAGATACGGTCTGTTGAAAGCGATTCTAGTTTCTATGATAGCATGAAATCCAAGCTGAAGCAACAAGAGAACGTCGAATACCTGTTTCGTGCTGAGGAAAATACCAAGTTTGCGAAGAGTATCACTGAAGTTGAGGAGTCGTATGACATCATCATCATCGACGGTGCAGATCGGATCAATTGTGCAAAGTATTCCCTTCAATCCCTAAACGATGAAGGTGTGATTGTCTGGGATAATTCAGATAGGATCGAATATCAGGAAGGGTACGACTTTTTAGTAGAGCAGGGATTTAGAAAGATAGATTTTTTCGGTCATGGACCGATTGGATACAGAGAATGGTGTACCTCCATTTTTTACAGGCCTGGGAACTGTTTCAATATCTAGTCCTTAATCAGTAACGAACTCCGCGATCAGTCCCACTTTCTCTTCTGGAACAAAGAAGCAGTTGCGAATGCCATTATCCACTGTCCTGGTGATGGTTTTTGTTTCTTCGAGATACTTTCCTTTATGGTTAAAGAACTTATAATTTCTAGATCTAAATAGGTCTTCAAGTTCCTCTTCAATCATGCTAAAAAGTGTTTCGCAAATGACGATGGGTCGCATCTCATCCAAGACCCTAACAGCGCCGTTCAGAATCAGATGCTCAGTGCCTTCGGTATCTAACTTGATTAGCTCGATGGTGTGCGATTCACCTTGAGCATAGGTATCTAGCGTGCAGGATTTCACGCTGGTGGTCTCGAATTGCTTGTTAGACTCTTTGGCATTAAAATTCCCTTCACCGGCAAGGTTGTGTTTCAAGTAGGTGTACTTTGAATTTGCTACTTGGTAAAAGTTGAGCGATCCATTCGTATCAGCAAGAGCGATTTGTTCAATTTTCGTATTTGCGAGTTGGTTGATTGAAGCATTCCTCTGGAGGTAGTGGAAGGGGCCATTTGAAGGTTCAAAGCTTCTCACTTGAATGCGTTTGTTTACGGTCCCCGCTACGATAGAGTATAAACCAATATTGGCTCCCACGTCATAAAAGACGCTTATTTTCCGGATGAGTTTTTCGAAGATGTCGAGGTATTCGAAATTTCTATATCCATCCCAGAAAAGGAGCTTAGTTACATAGTTAGTCTGGTTGGTTCTAAGCTTAATCGAGTGGCCATCCCGAAGCCTTATTTTGAGTATTCCAGATGGAGGAAGCTGAACAACTTTGAACAGAATACTGGTACTTCTTAAAAGATTTCGAAGGATAAAATTGATGGTCGGTTGATAGAGGAGTCTGTAGATGACTTGCATACTCAGGTCTTTAACTCAAGCAAGGTTGCTGCAATTCGTTCTGCTGACTTTCCATCCCAAAGTTCTGGGGTACTGCCAGCTTTCCAGCTATCAGTCAGAATATTATTGATCGAATGTTTGAGTTTTTCCTCATTGTCGCCAATCAACTCATTGGTTCCAATTTCAATCGTTTCTGGTCTTTCTGTGTTATTTCGTAACGTAATGCACGGAATCTTAAGAAAGGTCGTTTCTTCCTGTATGCCACCCGAATCTGTAATCACTCCAACTGAATGTTTGATCAGGTAAATGAATTCTAAATACCTCATGGGATCCACCATTTGAACGTTTTCAGGAGCCTCAAAATTGATTAAACCCTGCCGGGTTCGAGGGTGCACCGGGAAGACGATTGAAGCCGCTTCCCCTAGTTGTTGGCTGATCAGTTGCAATATAGAAATCGTCTTGTTTTCCTGGTCAACGTTGGAAGGTCGGTGAAGTGTCAGGACGATATACTTTCCCTTAAGCTCAATGCCTTGCGGCTTTTGTAAATGAGTGAGTGAAGAAATCAGTGAATCAATCATCACATTGCCAACAAAGTGAATTCTGGATTTGTCCACCCCCTCATCAATTAATGTCTTAGATGCTTCTGCCGTTGTAGTGAAATGAACGTCTGAGATTCGATCGACCAGTAATCGATTGATTTCCTCTGGCATGGTCAAGTCTCCTGATCTAAGTCCTGCTTCTACATGAATGAGCGGAATATTCTCTTTTTTGGCGACGATACCACAAGCCATGGTGGAGTTTACATCTCCGACCACCAGCACATAGCTTGGCCGGTAATTCTTTACCTCTTGTTCGAAGGCTATCATGATTGCGCCCGTCTGTTCCGCTTGCGTTCCCGAACCAATGTTAAAGTTGATATCAGGAGGAGGGATGTCAAGGTCTACAAAAAAAGTATCGCTAAGATTCTTGTCATAGTGCTGACCGGTATGGACCAATCTCCAGTGGATGCCGTACTTTTTGAAAGCCCTGAGAATCGGGGCTATCTTGATGAAATTGGGTCTTGCTCCTGCAACTACAGTTATTGTCATACTCACGTGTTCATTATGGATTGATACATGGAGATAAGCTTTTTCCCTTCATGCTCCCAATTTAGTTGCCCCTTAACCGTCGCTTCAAATCCATTCTTAGCTACTGTTTGGTACAAGTTACGATCTTCATACAATTCTCTAATTCGTTTTGCAAGGTCTTCAGCATCATTGGCCTTAAAGATAAGACCCGAATGAGACTGTGACACAACTCTGTTCAGAGGCTTACAATCACTGACAATCACTGGTCTGTTGCACATCATTGCCTGGAATAGCTTGTGGGGTATGGTGTGATCAGTATGACCATTTCTGTTGTGCGGAATTACGTTGATAGATGACTGTTTCATATAGGAATAGAACTTATCAAAAGGCCTGTAGCCCCAAAGTTCCACATTACTGAGCTCTTCGGCTTGAATAAGTTTTTTAAGATGATCCTGGGTGTCATTTGAAAGTTTACCGATGATTAGCAATTGAATTTCAGCAAGGTCTTTTAAGTATTTAGCAGATTTGATCAAGGTATCTACGCCTCGATGAGGTCCCACATTTCCAGTGTAAGAAATAATGAATTTGCCAGCATACTCCTTAAATACTTCCTGATCCAGGGTTTGATTTAGGAATGATACCTCTTCAGTATTGGAGACTACCTGGAATTTTGACTCATCCAGTGTTGAATCCTGGGCGATCGCGCGATCTTTCATCTCATCAACTACCGCGATGACTCTATCCGCTTTTCGCAGTGCTTTTTTTTCGAACCTGCTCCATCGGTTGAACCCAAAAAAAATCCTGTTCTTGAGCCTAATCAACGGGTTTTTCTTCCACTGAAACCAGACTTTCATAGCTTCTGGATAGTTCTCATGCATGTCCAGAATAATAGGGATGTGCTTGAAGACTCTTTTTGCCGTTCGAAACAGTGGCAAATCATGAACGTGAATTGCCTGGAATTCATGATTTCTCTTCACTGCACGCAGTCCTTTGAGGAAATAGGGGTGGATGAAAAAAATTGCAGTGAGAATATCTGTGATCCCCTTTTGATTGAATGTAGATGCTCCATTCACTCGAGTTATTTCCACTCCATTGATCACTTCTTCTAAGTCTTCATTCGTTCTCTTATAGCAGAGTAAGTGAATCGTATAGCCAGCGCTTTGCAATGCTCGGATCTCCTTGCTGACCCGGATATCATCAGGATAAAACTCCGGAAGGACCATCAAGATGCGAGCAGACATTAGAAATTTTCTTTAAGCTCCAGAAAGGTGGTAACTCCAAATGAAAGGAGTACGAGTACACAGCTAACCAGCATAATTCCATTGGCGATCGTGTATACTTTAGGCCTGAATTCAAACACGATTTCGTGTATGCCCTCCGGTATGGAAAGTGCACGAAGTACGTAATTCGTCCGGAGTATTTCTACCTCGCTGCCATTAATGGTCGCTACCCAGCCTTTTGGATAGTAGATTTCTGAGAATACCCCCAGCGCGTTGCCATTCTGAATTGTCGCGGAATAGGTCAATCGATTGGGAGTTTTTTCAACTAATTCAATGCTTCCTGAACCCGAAGTGGTGGGGATTTCAAATTTGGATTGATCGATGATTGCTTGGGTTTTGGTATTTATGTCGCACAGTCTCGAGATTTCTTCATCCGCAGAATTTACAGGTATCAACTCGTTGACCACCCACGATTCACCGTTAGCGTATCGATTTGGAAAGACGCCATTTCTTTGTCCACCTGCGTAAAACTGAGTTGCATTGAGCATATTCAAAATTGGAAGATCCGAAAAGTCCATGGACTGGGACTGAAGCTTTTGAATGGCGCGCTGTACTTCGCTTCCCAGGCAATAATCAATGAGGTCGTTATATCTCCTGATTTTTGCACCGTGATACCCTCCGATGGAAGCGTGATAGTAGGACGTTCTGTTTTCGTTAAAAGGGTTTTGCAGGTTCAATACCCGGTCACCTGCACCAGAGGAGGCCATGAGTGCTTGATCTGCCTCATTCAGGGCAAACTCTTCTTCGTAGGGATCTTTTACGAACCTATCTTCACCAAGAAATCTCTTCGAAAGACTAAAATTGTCGGTAAAGACAATAATAATCAACCCCATCAGGACATACTTGATATTGACCTTCTTCACAAAAAGAGACCAGACCGCTGCAGCAAAGGCAGCTACAAATAGCAAAGCTCGAAGGGTGTCTTTCACCAGAAGTGACTTTCTGTCGGACCTTAATGCATCAACAAACCAGTCCGGGAGCTGAGCGTCGACTGCTCCCTTAAAA
Organism: uncultured Roseivirgaceae bacterium; assembly: GCA_964591785.1. Taxonomy (GTDB): domain Bacteria; phylum Bacteroidota; class Bacteroidia; order Cytophagales; family Cyclobacteriaceae; genus Ekhidna. The sequence goes on along the minus strand of CAZQDI010000024.1, from coordinate 9,998 downwards.
CTTAATGCCCCGGAAAATATAGCCAGTAGAATCAAAGAGCCACCTCCGATTGCGAAGGTCAGGAACACCTTCTTTTTGGTCGCTTTGTCCCAATCCAGCGATACTAGTTTTTCCAAACCCAGGCATCCTAGCAAATTGATTGCAAAAATGGAAATAATGATGGTGAAGGTGACCGACCGGAATTTATTGTAACCCGGCAGGTAGTCAAACAGCAAGTCATTGAATCCAGCAAAGCTTTTCCCCCAACTCATCATGATTCCAAGGATGGCTAAAATAATAAGCCAGATCTTTTTGTCCTTTGGAAGTATCACAATACCCAGGATAAAAAATACTACCGCTAAGGTCCCGGCAAAATAAGGAGCGGTCAGAGGTTGATCCCCCCAGTAGGTTGGGATTGACTGTACCTGCTGAGCAATCTGGGAGCGATTGTAGCCTGCAGTACGCAGAGCTTTGGCAATTTCGGATTTAGTAGATAATTCTTGTTGTGACGATCCTCCAAAGAAATTGGGGACGAATAAAAACAAGGGTTCCGTAATCCCATTGCTGTACCTGAATGCATATTCACGATCCAGTCCACTTGAGGAGGCCTGGTCAGACGAAAGTTCAGATTTTCCACGAATCGAGTACTTACTGTACTCTAGTGAGGTAGCTAGTCGCCCGTAGTTGGCTCCGACACTTAGCAGGGCTGCCAAAACCAACAAGGCGGCCTTGAATGCAAAATCTTTAACCGTCTTTTCTTTCATTACCTTGATCACTTCATTGATTCCGAAGGCGAAGACTATGATCACGAGGTAGTAGGTGATTTGCGGATGGTTAGCTCTGATCTCAAGTCCTAATGCCAACGCGGTCAAGGCGGGTCCAAACCATTTCTTTCCTGAAAAGGTCAACTGAATTCCGGCAACTACCAAGGGCATTAGAGCTACTGCTGCAATTTTGGCGTTATGTCCTGCCATAATACTGATGACGTTAAACCCATTCAATCCAAAAGCCAGCGCCCCAACAATTGCGATTAGAGGTCTTACTTTGAAGGAAAGCAGCATGATGTAAAAAGAAACCATCGCGATGAACAGAATGGACGAAGGATGACCCATCCATAATCCAAGTACCTGATACACGTATTTTAGCAAGTCACCAGAATACTGCACACCCGTGAAATAGGCAGGCATGCCACCAAACATGTTTGGATTCCAGAGTGCTTCCTGGCCGGTCTCGGCTTTAAACTCTTTCAGTTGATTATTCCCACCAACCCCTTGAAGAATATCGTGTTGGTTGATCTTCAACCCATTAATGATGGCCGGATAGTGGACCAGAAAGTTGACAATGAAAAAAGTAAGAATTGCTAGACCGTGGGTGAGCAGGTTCTTTCTCAAGGTTGAATTCATTTCGAGAGGTTAATTTTTAGAAATCGTTCAAAGGTAGAATTAATGAGCTTATTGATGTCCTCAGAAACTTTAAATCGATAGACAAGAAACAGAAAAACAAGTGTCGTCAAAACGGCCCTGATGCCAATCGAAATAATCGGATGGAAGTCCGGGTTGAAGACAAAAGCTAAGCTAAAAATGATTACGCTTATGATCATCAGTGAAAGGTGAGACTTGATGAAGGGATGCATGTTTAACTTCTTCTTCACGAAAAGACCTTTCATGAGAATATGGAATAGGATGGAGATCATATAACTGAACCCCGCTCCATTGATGCCCCAGACAGGGATCAGGAAATAATTGAGGACGATTAAGATGATCGCCGCAGCAATCTGGAAATAAAGGTTGTATTGATAGGCTTCTGAATAGTTGATGATTTCGCCTGCAAAGCTGGAGATCATTAAGGTCACTTTGGCAACACAAACGAATACCACCACCCAAAAGCCTGTTTGAAATGCCGACCCTTTTGGAATAAAGTCAAATAGGTCCTGCAGATTAGTGATGATTCCAATGGTAAACAGCAATCCAATCACAGACATGGTAATCGAGCTTCTTTTGTAGATCCCTTCAATCAATCCGTGTTCTTTTTCTTTTGAAGCTTTCGAAATCAGGGGCATCATGACCTTGGCCATGTTACGTTTGGGCATTTCTACCACCACGCCAATAAAGAAGCAGGTAGTAAAGATGCCCGTCATTTCCGGACCTATGGTAGCAGTTATTTGGTCGTAAGAGATGTTGTTGATTACCGCGAAGCTTCCTGCTAGCAACATCGAGTAGCTTCCAAACCTCCAGAGATTCTTTTTCCACTGAAAGTCAATGTCGCTCAAGTTGAAATCAAACCGTAAGGAATGTCTGAGCAGAAGGTTAAGAAAAAGCAAGATGAAGGCCAAAAGATAGACCAGTCCCAGTCCCACCACAGAATAATGGAAAGACCACCATTCCCATGCAAAGCCAAGAACCAGGAAAAGCGATCCTAATCTCAGGTACACATCCCTCAAGAAGGAAGGGACAACGACATTCAAAATGCTTCTGCTGTAGCTAAAAAACAAATCAAATAAGCTGTTGGAGATGATCACCATCCCGGTGACAAAGAGGTAGTCAACATAGGTGGGAGAAGTTTGTAGATACCTGGATGCAATGACATCTTTAAAGAGGAACCCAACGAATAAAATGATTGCATTTCCAACCAAAGAAATCAGAAAAAGGAAGGTGAATAATCTATGCTTCTTTTCCTCTGAAAAGGATGGAAAATATTTGATGTAGGAACTACCTGCTCCAAAGGAAGAGATGGGGGAGACCATCATGGCATTGGCGGTGATGAGGGTGAACAGACCAATTTGCTCCAATGTGAAATATTCTGCTCTGAAATAAAGCGTATTTACATAGCCCACGATAACTCCTGTGTAGGCAATTGCGGTGCCCCAAAAACTCTGTTTGATAACTACTCCCAATGTACTTAGCTAAAAAACCACAATTTAATGGACAATGTAACTACCATCACTAAGAGGATCAACCGGATGAGTCGATCGCTTCGTCCAACTGACCACCTACTTCCAATCCAGGCGCCAACAGAGTTTCCTGCAGCCAGCGTCAGTCCGTATTCCCATCGGATTTTTCCCTCAAGGTAGAATACGATGACCGCTGCGAACGTATAGCAGAGAATCACAAAAACCTTGATGCTGTTCGTCCGTGCCATGGAAAGTCCATGTACCGTGGTTAGGGTGGCGATGATCAGGAATCCGATTCCTGCCTGGATGAAGCCCCCGTAGATTCCCAGGAAGAAAAAAATCACAACGCTGGTCCAGATCTTTCCTTTAGAAAACATCGCCTCTGCAGAAGCTTTTAAACCAGGCTTGAAAATGGTGATACCCATGACGGTCAGCATCACGATCGCGAGGATTCGATTGAACAATTGATCGCTGATATCGACCGCAATCTTTGAGCCAATGATGGCACCAATGACTGCGGGAATGGCCACATAAATGGCAAAAGGAAACTCATAGATTCCCTTGCTACGATACCCAGCCACAGAAAAAACATTTTGAATCAAGATGGCGACCCGGTTGCTTCCGTTGGCTTCAGCTGAGGGTAGCCCCATGAAAATAAGTAGCGGCATGATGACCAGAGAGCCCCCGCCAGCAATGGAGTTTACAAAGCCAGCGAAGGTGCCTGCAATAACCAATATGATACCTTCGAGTAAGCTCACTAGAGTTTGTAATCTGTTAGCTTGCAATCTAGTGGATCTTGACATGCTGCCAAAAGCTCCATCTGATCCTTCTTGAGAGTCGGGTGTTCACTGAAGGGGATCATCTCGACCAATGGCACCAAAGTAAATCGGCGGTCAGGAATTCCCGGATGCGGTAGGGTGAGATTTTGAGTGTTCATCACTTGTGAGTGGTAGTAGAGGATGTCGATATCGATGGATCGCTCCCCCCATTTTTCTTTTCGTATCCTACCAAGGTTTTTCTCTATGGCTAAAACGCAGGAGAGGAGGTCCTGGGGTGACAATGAAGTGCTCACCTCTAAAATCACATTTAGATACCAATCCTGATTTTTTGGGCCCCAGGGTTCGGTTTCATAAATGCTCGACTCTTCGATAATGGTGATATTGGCTTCAAGTAAGTGACTTACAGCCTCCCGCAGGTATTCCAATCGGTTACCCATGTTGCTGCCCATCAAGAGATAAATTCCATTCATAAAGTATTTGGGAACCTCAACTTACTTTTGCGAGTTTAATCACAAACAAAACGAAGACCTATACTTCATGGCTTTTTTAAGAAATCTTTTAGCTACCCTGGTTGGCTTAATCCTTTTCACGATTGTTGGCTTTTTTATCCTTCTTGGAATTATCGCCTCTGCTTCGGAAGAGGAAGCTCCAACCGTGAAGGCGAATACCATTGTTTATTTTCCAATGAGTGGTGTGTTGGAAGAAAAGGCCTTAGAAGATCCATTTCTGACTGTTTTTGCCAATACTCCTCCGGTGCGGAGTTTGCTGGATATCGTTGGAGCGATCAATGCAGCAAAGGTTGACGACCGTGTGAAAGGAATCTATCTGGAACCCATGTATTTGGCTGGAGGCTACGCTGCTATGCAGGAAATTAGGGATGCCTTGTTGGACTTTAAAGAGTCGGGCAAGTTCGTCTATGCCTATGGGGAATATGTCAGCGAAGCTGATTATTACGTCGCCTCGGTAGCGGATAGTCTTTTTATTAACCCTACCGGAGCCATCGAATTCAATGGACTTAGTGCCAACATCACGTTCTACAAAGGGATGTTCGATAAGCTGGATATTCGACCAGAGATTTTTAGGGTGGGAGAATTCAAAAGCTACGTCGAACCTTACATCAGAAAAGACATGAGTGAGGCAAACAGGCTTCAGTACAAGGAACTCCTGAGCAGCATGTATGGCTATTATCTCAGCAACGTTTCCGGTACCCTGGGCAAGAGCGTTGAGGAGCTGGAAGAGATTTCCGGAAGCATGAAAGTCAGCCTCCCTCAAGATGCCGTCGATTATGGGCTAATTACAAAAATTGGCTATGAAGATGAGCTTAAAAGTGTCATGAAGGAAAAAGTAGGAGTCAGCCCAAGTAAGAAACTTAAGATGATGCGCATTGGGAAGTATGCTGAAGCCATCAAAGCAGAGGCAGCCTATTCCCGGAACAAGGTTGCCGTCATTGTTGCTGAAGGTGATTTGGTCATGGGAGGTGATGAAGGAATTGTTGGGGCCAAGTTTGCAGAGGAAATCAGAAAGGCACGTGAAAACGATCGGATCAAAGCGATTGTGTTGAGGGTAAACTCAGGAGGTGGTAGCATTACAGCCTCGGACTTAATTTGGAGAGAATTGATGCTCACAAAAGGAAAGAAGCCTGTGATTGCTTCCATGTCCACTGCTGCAGCCTCCGGTGGCTATTACATTGCCATGCCTGCCGATACGATTATTGCCCAGCCTAATACGATTACCGGCTCCATAGGCATATTTGGCATGTGGTTCAATTTCAGTGAGTTTCTGGAAGATAAAGTGGGTATCACGCATGATGTGGTCAAAACAGGTGACTATTCCGACATCTACACCGTCACCCGTCCTTTGCGAGAGGCGGAGCGGGCCATCATACAGCGAGGGGTGAATGAGGGGTATGAGACCTTCACAAAGAAAGCCGCTGAGGCAAGGGGTATGTCTCAGGATCAGCTGAAAAGTATCGCCTCCGGCCGTGTGTGGAGTGGAGAGCAAGCACTGGCGAATGGGTTAGTTGATCTACTTGGTAGCTTTAATGATGCAGTTGAACTTGCTGTGGAGGCTGCGGGAATCGAGGATGACTACGCACTGATCTATTATCCTGAAGAAAAGCCTGTGATCGAAGAGTTTTTGGATAAGATGAATGCACGCACACAGCGTGCCATTTTTGGAATGGAGATCGACCCTCTGGCCAGGCAAGTCAAAAAACTACAACACCTGCAGGGCCTTCAGGCGCGAATTCCAGGGGACTTGCGCATTGAGTGAGTTCATTGAATATCGACTGGCGCAACCAACCGATCTTGAGCTGTTGAAGCAGGTTGGAGATGATTTATTCGATCATCCAATCTTAGACCCTCGTGCAGTAGAATTTTTACATGACGACAGACATCTGTTGATGATGGCATTGGCATCCGAAGGGGTGGTTGGGATGGCTTCAGGAGTGATTTATGTCCATCCCGACAAAGAACCCTCCCTGTTTATCAATGAAGTGGGAGTACTCGAACCTTTTCAGGGGAAAGGAATCGGAAAGGAACTGGTCCAACGACTGACAGCGATTGCTTTTGAGCAACAAGCCTGTAAAGATGCCTGGGTACTGACCGATAAAGACAATATCGCTGCCCAAAAAACCTATTTGGGAGCTGGCGGAGTACCTGCCAATCAACCGGCTGTCTTATTTGAATTTCAAAAGAAAAAGCCCACCTGAAAGATGGGCTCTATCCTCGCTACCTATTTTCTTCTAGTCTTTTGTCGCGTGTTGTTTCGATACTCATGTCCTTCACCTCGATAGTCGTCCTCATAATAGCTATCCTGATGACGGTACTGATTACGCTGATTTCCGTAAGAATATCGCTTTTGATACGGTCTTCTATACCGAGGGTGTCGATAATACCTGCTGTGATTAACACGATTTCGGGCATGATACAGGTAGGGTTGAGCAGTGTTGATGGAACAACCCACTTTATAAGCCCTGGCAAAATTTACGTTTCTTAACGCAACTGGGGGGTAGGTGCTGGTGATCCACCTGCCTCGGTTTAGAAAGATGAACGTACCATCCCATCGATCGAAGTAGAGTTCGAAATCGGGAAAATACACGTGCCTGGTATTGGCCCTTACCATGTAGTCAGGCACCCAATTGGGAGTATACACTCCGTGTCGGTGGGACCCATTATGGCCTCGATGTGCTTTTGCCTCTTGTGCAAATGCCATGAAGAAAACCACTGCCATTACTGTAAAAAGTCTAATTGTTTTCATAACATCTCACGTTTGATTCATGAGTGTTATTTCAATCATTGTGCCAGAAAGAACAAAGTGCTGGTTTATTCGTCTAAAACACCTGATCAATTATTCGGGGCGCCGTTGTCCACCCAGCAGGCAATGAGGTCAATTTCGGCCTGTGTAATAGATCCTTCTTTGGGCATCTCTCCGTTTTGTGTTCGTCTTTTGATCTCGGGTGCGAGCTGCTGAACAATCGTGAAATCTGTCAGATCCTGGCGGGCAGTTCCAGGTTCAGGTACATGACAGGTAGGTAAGGTGCAATTGGATTCTAAAATAGGAGCAATCACTTGAAGGAAACTGACTTCGCCGGTGGGTTCGACAGTGACTTCTTTCGCGACCGAACAATTGTTGGCATCAATCACATTAACCCGATAAGTACCTTGTCTTACAGCAGTGAAGCGCCCATTTTGATTGCTTGATGAACCATCCAGGTTAAAGGAATAGGGCTCCGTTCCTCCTGCAGCCATGACTTCGATTACGCCAGTCGGCACACCACAGATGGCTGGTTCGATGTTCAAAATAGCTAAAGAAAGATCATTTCCTTCGCAGCTTACTTGCGGGGTTTCTTCCGTACATGAAACAAGAAAAATGATGAGGATCAGTGTTAATGTATGTCTAAACATAGATACTAAACTGAAATCAGAATTCATTGTTTGGTCGCTTCAGACTGCACAAGGAAAACCCATACCCCTTACTTTTCCAATTCCTCGATAAAGGCCTTTATCTGATTTAGGTTGCCAGGTGGCAGTGTCCTTAATTTCTCAATGCTTTCGATAATGGAGGAGTCCTTCTTCAGGGTCTGCAATGGGTGCTCGTCAGACAGTTCATCGGAACCTTCAAAATCTAGCAAGTCGTTAGGGGTGCAGTGAAGCACCATGCAGGCTTTGGTTAGGTGTGTGAGGTTGATCGAGGCACCGTCGTTTGAAGCCAGGCGCGCTGCGATGTTATGGGTCAGTCCAATTTTCTTAAAAAACGTGTATTTCTTTTTGATCCCGCGAAGGTTGAATACGTAGTCGAAGTTCAGTTTTATTCTCATTCTGTCAAATGAAACCTGTTTCAGTCTCATTTTATGAGATCTTGTGCATTGCAAAGCAGAAAGTATGCATTGCACAAGAGAAATAGTTCAATGAACAATAGAAGATGTCTGTTGCAAGAGACAAATTTTATGATTCACAATAGAAGATGTATGAAGTAGAAGAGAAAGTATCAAATGTGGGATATAAGATGCTTGATGAATAATAGAAGATGTTTGTTTTTGATACGCAAGAGTTTGAATTGGCAGAGACCTGGGAAAGCCGTGATCAGCTCCGAACAAAACTTTGGAGTAGGTAAGCAAAGGTCATTGCCTACCTACTTCTAAGTTTTTATGCTTCTCGTAGGGTGTTTCTAAGCTTCATCAACCTTTGTTTCCTTGGGATGTGGCAGACTTTTCGCTCATAATAAATCAAAATAAAGGATAGGAGATAAGCACCTAAAAACAATAGCCACTTTTCAATAGGGGCTCCTAAAACGAGCATCTTCGTGATGGAGAAGATGCCCATGGGTAACAGGTAATACTTAATCATCATGGTGGCAATTTGAATCATCGACTCTGAATTGGCGACCGCATGGTCCAGTTCTCCCAGCATCGAGCGATCAAATGAATTCTCTCTTTTCAATCTTCGTCTTCGATAAAAAAACAAAAATATGACCGTCAAAAACATGACCGCTCCAAAGCTATAGCCCCAAAACCCTTTCTCGTCCACAAAGGCATCAATCGTGATGATTGCTCCTGTAAGTGAGTTGATGGCCATGAGGCTGAGTTCAACCACAGTCATCCGCCTACTTGCGGCGTTTTTCTTTTGTGTAATGCTTTGATGTAAAGCTTGTTCATTAATGGCATACATAGTTTCTCCTTTTTGTTCGTTCCAGATTTTTTGTAGTTCCTCAAGTTCCATATTCATATTTTTTAGAGGTTGCTATCAATTGTTTCTTAATTCGGTGAATCTTCACGCCCAGGTTGCTCTCTGAAATTCCAAGCATGTCCGACATTTCTTTGTAGCTATATCCTTCAAGAAGTAGCAGGCAAATGGATCGGTCCACTTCATTAAACTGGTGGATTTCGTTGTACAACCAGGTCACTTTTTCTGCGTCAGCGTTTTCATTTGACTGCAACACATGACCGGCACTGTCGATGGCTTCGTGTCTGTTGGCGTGTTTTCGCTCCTTGGTGCTCCACTTCATGGCTGTGTTAAGAGAAATTCGATAGATCCACGTAGATACCGCTGACTTTCCTTTAAAGTTTGGAATGGATCGATACACCTGAAGGCAAACCTCCTGAAACAGATCATCTTGGTCTTCTTGATGTACAGCATAGGCTCGTATCACCTTAAAAAGCAGGGCCCGATAGTCTGCGAGCCACTCGTCAAAGATTTTACGCTGTTTGTTTTCTTTCATTTCCGAATTGTTACCCCACTAGTTCGGAATGCGGGAGAAATCTTACACGTAGGTAAATATTTTTTTTTAAATGGGTCTCGCCCTCACTCTTTTGGCTTAATTTCCGTCAGAAGAAATCCATCAATATGAAGACAAAAATTACCGAGCTTTTCAAGATCGAACATCCGATCATCCAGGGAGGCATGCATTATGTGGGATATGCAGAGTTAGCTGCTGCAGTATCCAATGCAGGGGGTCTTGGGATCATCACTGGACTCACTCAACGAACGCCAGAAGACCTGGCGGCCGAGATTGCGAGATGTCATGAGTTGACGGATAAACCTTTCGGAGTCAATATTACCATTTTGCCCATGGTAAATACCCCTGACTATCCCGGGTACCTGAAGGCAATTGTGGAAGGGGGCGTGAAAATCGTAGAAACTGCCGGCAGGAGCCCGGAGCCCTTTATGCCTGCACTTAAAGCTGCTGGAATCAAAGTCATCCATAAATGCACCAGTGTGCGACATGCGATGAAAGCGGAGAAAATAGGATGTGATGCTGTCAGTGCCGATGGATTTGAATGCGGCGGGCACCCCGGTGAAGATGACATACCTAACTTTATTTTACTTCCCAGGGTACTGGAAGAGATAGGG
>CAZQDI010000023.1:0-34819 GCA_964591785.1 uncultured Roseivirgaceae bacterium | reverse complement strand
AGGAATGGGACAAGGAAATTCGTATCATGTTGGAAGAGGATGCTTTTTTTGATGGAAAGGACGTCAAATACATTGATGGGAGACAATTGGAAATACTACCAATTCCCAGAAAACTGCCTCCAAACTCAAGATTTTAATTCGATGAAACTACTTTACCTGCTTCTGCTCGGATTTTCATTTCAACACCTTTCGGCACAGGAAGGGCCCTTAAGCGCTTTCGAAAATTTATTAGGCACTTGGGTTTCGGAAGGGAAACAATTAGGCGGTCATGATGGAAAAACTGTAAAAAACTTTGAAAAGGGGCTTGATGGTGCGATTATCAAAGTGATGACGTACACGACTGACCCACAAACCCTACTCTTCGGTCTAAGGAATGAAGGCATTAGGATATTTAATTCGGAAAGTGAATTAGTTGAGTTCTATGAATTTGACAAGCACGGAGGGGTTACCAAAGGCGAAGTGATCATAGAAGGTAAAAACATCCATTACCAGTACAGCTACGGTGGGTTAACGCTTCGGGATAGTTGGACCTTCATGAACAATAATGAATACATATATACTGTAGCTTCATTCAAGGAAGGTAAGCAGGATCAACTCTATCACCAGGGGGTTTTCAAAAGGGAAGAATGACCTCTTCCTGGACTCGTTTTATTTATCAACATTTATCTTTTGAGAATGTGGATAATTATTTAATAATGTGATAATATTACTTTAACATTTAAAGTAAATTTGATTTCACATCAAATAATTATCCTAGTGAAATCAACAGAAGAGCCTGTTGTGAAAGAGCAAAAATCGAATTCAAAGAACATCGTTCTAATCATTGAAATCTGTTTGTTTGTTGGTTTGCTTCTTTTCATTGTTCTCAATAGATATTTCAATTTTTTTAGCTAATCATCTTAGCCTTAATAAATAGTTTTGCCGGATGGCAGAAGCGCAGGCAGAATATCTAAACGAACTAAATCCCCCGCAAAAAGAAGGTGTAGTCAATGTATCGGGCCCTTGCATGATCATTGCAGGAGCAGGATCCGGTAAGACGAGGGTCTTGACCTACCGGATTGCCCACCTGATCAGAGAACACAAGGTCGATCCGTTCAACATTATGGCACTGACCTTTACCAATAAGGCAGCACGAGAAATGCAGCACCGTATAGAGGCTATGGTTGGAGCTGAGGCCAGAAATCTGTGGATGGGAACCTTTCACTCGGTATTCGCCCGGATCCTCAGGGCGGAAGCTAATCGGATTGGGTATCCAAGTAATTTCACCATTTATGATACGGATGACTCCAAGTCACTGATTAAACTAATCGTAAAAGAATTTAATCTTGACGACAAAGTATATAAGCCCAATATCATCTACAATCGAATTTCAGGAGCTAAAAACAGATTAGTTTCATGGCGTGAGTATCAAAACAACCCGATTTATCTTGAAGATGATACCCAAAACATGCGTCCAGAAATGGGAAGATTGTATCGTGCCTACTCCGAACGATGCTTTGCTGCAGACGCCATGGACTTTGATGATTTACTATTCAATACGAACATCCTATTTCAGGAACATTCGGATGTATTGAACAAGTACCAACAACGTTTTCATTATGTCATGATCGACGAGTTTCAGGATACCAACATTTCGCAATACCTAATCGCGAAACGGTTGGCCGCGGTCAGGCAAAACATTTGTGTCGTGGGAGATGATGCGCAGAGTATCTATGCTTTTCGCGGTGCTGATATTCAGAACATCCTCAATTTTGAGCGAGACTATCCAGACCTGAAGACCATTCGGCTGGAGCAGAACTATCGGAGCACTAAAACCATTGTGAATGCAGCCAACTCGGTGATAGGAAAAAACACCGCACAACTCAAAAAAAATGTGTGGACAGATAACCAGGAAGGAGAACTAATCGAGCTGATCAAAGCAACTTCCGACAATGAAGAAGGAAAGCTGGTTGCATCTGCAATTTTCGAAACGAAGATGCAGAATCATGTATCTGAAAAGGAGTTTGCAGTACTTTATCGAACCAATAGCCAATCAAGGGCCATTGAAGAGGCATTAAGAAGAAATAACATAAAATACAGGGTCGTTGGTGGCGTTTCCTTTTACCAACGAAGAGAAATCAAAGATTTGCTCGCTTACTTTCGCTACGTTGTGAATCCGAACGATGAAGCAGCGATGCGTCGAATCATCAATTTACCGAAAAGAGGAATAGGTCCCGGCACAATTGATAAGATGGTGGTCTCTTCCAATGAGCAAAACAAAAGCCTCTGGGAAATCATGGAGAAGGCCAGCACCTACGTGGGCAACAGAGGGGGCACTCAAGTAGAAAATTTTGCTACACTCATCAAATCATTCCGACTCACCAATGAAAAAAAAGATGCCTACGATACGGCTACCCAAATAGCTAAAACCTCCGGTCTACTAAAGGAGCTGTACGAGGATAAAACCATCGAAGGCATGAGTCGGTATGAAAATACCCAGGAGCTCTTGAATGCAATTAAAGAGTTTACCGACGATCCCGATCGTGAGGACAAATCACTAGGAGCATTTCTACAGGACGTAGCCCTCCTGACCGATGAAGACCGAAATGAAAAAAGCGAGGAGGTAGTCACACTCATGACGATCCATATGGCCAAAGGGCTTGAATTCAAGTATGTATTTATCGTGGGTCTTGAAGAAGAGTTGTTTCCTTCTCAAATGATGCTTAGTAGCCGCGCGGACCTTGAGGAAGAACGAAGGCTCTTTTATGTCGCCATTACGCGAGCGAAACAAAAGCTATTTATGAGCTACGCACTAAATCGTTATCGCTTTGGACGATTAAAAACTTGCGAGCCCAGTCGATTTCTCGAAGAGGTGGAGCCAAAATTTATTAAGGTCAATCGGAAATTTTCCTCCTCAGACCCAGTTTCACCCGGTGTCAACTACATCACCAAGAATTTTGTCAATAACATTCGGAAGGAGAACAATACCAAAAAGTTTGCCGCGAAAATCAATCATACTCCTACAACAGATTTCAAACCAAGCGACACCTCTAATTTAGTAGTAGGTATGCAAGTAGAACATCCCAAATTTGGATTCGGAAAAGTTACTTTGATCGATGAGCAAGGAGCTAATAAAAAGGCGAAGGTTGATTTCGAAAAAGCCGGAGAAAAAACCCTTCTTTTGAGCTTTGCGAAACTTCGAATTCTTGACTGAAACTACCTAAAATACTATTATGAGGTAAGTTAAATGCGTTCAAAAGAACCCATCATATTACCCGAAAAGTACTACCTGGATTATTTCAATTATTTGATTGACTTTGTACAACGTCACTACGAGCATGTATTGGATGCACCGGAGTATTTGTTCATTCAACATTTTGAAAGGCTATCAGAAGATGCCAAGTGCCTATATCTACGGTTTTCTAATCGTAAAGGTGACTATTTCAGATTTGACAAAATCAAGTATCAGGAGATCACAGACGCCTCAAGTGCCAAGGTAGAATTACATTCGGAAGGTTTCATTGACATTAATCAAAGTCTGGACCCCATCCAATTCCGACTATTCACTAAGGTAGAACTCGTTGGCCTATTCGATTTCCTGGAAAAGAATCAAGCAAAGGAGCACCTGCTTCAAGAACTTACGGAACAGGATGTTCCTGTGCTGTTCGATCAGGAAGAAATTGTCGAAGTCAAAAAAAATCAGGAAGTTGAATTTTTGAAGCTGCTTTTTTTTGGTAATCGCTACAATCAAATGACAGAGTTTGTCATCCGTGATATTGGGAATGTCAAGCTTCGAGCACTTGACGAATCCAAATTTAAACCATGGTTCGAATCTCGAGATGACGCACTGGGTGTGATGCACATTTCCCAACTTAAACGAATGGTTCGAGAAATTATTCAGGCGGAGCTCATGCTGGAAGAATTCTTGGATGAAATGCCATGGAACGAATGGCTCAAACTGCCGAAAAGTAGTCAGGCAGCATCAAAATTAATCTTAGAGATCGGACTCCATTTTGAGCGACACGATAAACCCGAGGAAGCTTTAAAACTCTATCAACGCATTGAGAAGCCTCCTGCCAATGAGCGCAGAATACGGATTTTGGAAAAACTGGGCAGAAATGAAGAAGCCATTCAACAAGCTCAACAACTCATCGCTTCTCCTACCAATGCAGCAGAACTCACTTTTGCAAGTGACTATTTGAGTAAAACTGGAATTCGAATCAGTAGGAGCATGACTAAACGATTGCAATCTGCTCCAAGCATCGAACTTTCAAAAAATTCTGCCAGAGTGGAAAAACTGGTTTTGACCCATTTTGAGAACTTAGGATGGAAGGGAGTCCATTCAGAAAATTTTCTTTGGCGCAGTCTATTCGGACTGCTTTTTTGGGAAGAGTTATTCAGTGAAGAATTTGGCACCTTCCATCACCCGCTTCAGCGACAACCCAGTGACCTAAATGGAGATTCTTTTTTTACTGCCAGGAAAGAGATGCTAGAGCAAAGAGTCAATGCAATCAAATCCAAAAAAGGATTGATTCAATACCTTGAGAAAATCTATCATGAAAACTACGGGATTTCTAATCATTTTGTCTTTTGGCATGAAGAATTGATGTCAACTATTGAAACCATGATTCACTACTTACCACTCAAAGGCTTAAAAAAGGTTCTTGTTAAGATCGCACAACAAACCAAAGAAAACAGCACCGGATTTCCCGATCTTTTCCTTTGGAATGAATCCGATTATCATTTTTATGAGGTGAAGTCTCCAAATGATCATTTATCTGCACAGCAGTTATTTTGGCTGGAATACTTAACTTCCTCTGGAATAAAGGCAGACATCCTGCGTGTCAAATACACTAATGATTAATGGAATGGTCAGTATTTGGGAAAAACAGTCCTTCTTAAAATCAGATGTTCTCATTCTTGGAGCCGGTATCGCAGGCTTGTCTACTGCAGCATCGCTTATTGAGATGGATCCGAATCTTAAAATTACTATCCTTGAACAAGGTGTCATCCCTTCAGGTGCTAGCACAAAAAATGCCGGATTTGCTTGTTTCGGAAGTATTTCGGAGCTCCGCAATGATATTGCATCCCTGGGTAAAGAGGGAATGGTTTCATTGGTACAAAAAAGAATTGATGGTTTAAAAAGAACAGAAACGCGACTTGGAGCCAAAGCGATTGACCTTCAAATAAATAGTGGGTTTGAACTACTCTTCCACGACCAACCATTAAAGGATGAGATTGAGCAAATCAACGAACTCCTCAATCCCATATTTGGTAAGAAAGTCTACCATCTGGCTAGTGAAAAAATTCATCACTTCGGATTTGATTCCACAAAACAACTAATTGAAAACCCGTTCGAGGGCCAGTTGGACACCGGCAAGCTCATTGACTCACTATGGTACTACTGCACAAGCAGAGGAGTCAGAATCATTACGGGTTGTCAGGTGCTTGCCCTGGAGACGCATGATGAAATCATCGCAAGTACGAAGGAATATCAATTCCAATCGCAGAAGCTTGCAATTTGCACCAATGCTTTTACAAAAGATCTTCTTGGCGATGCCATGGACTTGCAACCTGGTCGTGGTATGGTCATGGCCGTCCGTCCGCTCAAACCATCAAAGATCAGAGGAACTTTCCACTATCATGAAGGTTACTATTATTTCCGCGATTATCACGAGCTCATCATATTCGGAGGAGGCAGAGATCTTGCAAAAGAGCAAGAGACGACCACTGAATTTGGAATCAACGAGAAAATCAAAAACAAACTGATACAGGATTTAGATGAAATAGTTCTTCCCGGAGGTGGCTATCAGATTGAAAATACCTGGTCAGGAATTATGGCGTTCGGATCCAATAAATCTCCCATCGTCAAGAAGCTGTCCGAAAATACTGCCATTGGAGTCAGGTTGGGAGGAATGGGAATAGCGATTGGGAGCCTTGTTGGAGAAGAAGTAGCGCAATTACTGCTTAACTAAACTGTTAATTTGACGAAAAAAGTAGCACCACTCCCTTCCTCAGATTCTAACCAAACTTCTCCCCCCATCTCACCCACATATTTTTTAACAATACTTAAGCCTAACCCAATGGATTTTTCACCACCTGTAGGCTGGGCGCTAAGCTTTTGAAAACGACTGAATACTTTCGTTTTATCTTCTTCTGTAAATCCTGGCCCTTGATCTTTGACACAAAAGAGGACGCCATCATATTCACATACTGCCTTCAATTCGACTATGGAATTTGAGGAAGAAAACTTGATTGCATTTGAAACAAGATTTTCTAACACAAGAATAAGCAACAAATGATCGGTCCTAATAATGTAGTTCTCACTACAAGATTCAACCTTTAACTGAATATCTTTTTTTGCGGCCACACTGACATATCTACTTTTTATTTCTTCAAGTATGTCTCTAATGTCAATTCGCTCCCGAAGAACTTTCATATTATTGTTCTCCATTCCCTCCACATCCAGAATCTTCGCTACCATGTCATTGATCCGCTCCGCATTTACAAAGATTTGATTCAGAAAATCTTTCTTATCCACCAGCTGCTCTTTTTCATCATCAGAAAGTATGTTCGTAATCATCATAATCTGACTTAATGGAGATCTAATATCGTGAGCTAAGATTTTTATTAGATCATTTTTCTCTTCATTCAAAGTCAAGAGCTGTGCATTTCGATTGATTAACTGTTCATTTTTTTGCTTGATATCTTCTCGTTGATCATAAATCTGGTCTTTTTGACCCAGAAGCAATCGTGTGGTTTTTTGATTTCTGTAAAAGAGATAGCCTATAATACTTAAGAACAGAATTGCAATGACCATTGAAACCAAAAGCACAATACGTAGGGATTCCTCATGTTCAAGTTGCAGATTAGTTTGCTTCAGTAATTCAAGCTGAAGCTCTTTCTCTTTTGTCAAAATGGAAGTGCCGATTTCGTCGGAGGCATAAATGTTATTAAGAAAGTTGTGCACTTCGACACCCATGTACTTTTTAGTAATCTCCGCAATGATTCCATTCTTCTCTGCATATTCAAGGTACTCGTCCAATGGCACTACCCAATCGCTTTGCTGGGTAAAAAGAAACCCATAACCCTCTCCTGTCACTGTGAAAAAATTTTGCCTGACTAATTGACTGCCATTTTGAACGAGCATGAGATATATGGGAAGGTCGATAAATCCGAACCGGTCATCTGCCATGTCTATATACTCTAGAATATTCTTATCACTGGTGATGTAGATCATTTCAAAATCCAGGTTGAGTTGTCTCTTCAAATCCAGAAGTAAATGTTCATAGCTAGTTCCCGCAATGGTAACGGCAGTCATCTCCTCCATCAGACTGTACATTTCATTTACAGAATGAACGATCTTGGTGCCGCGACTTGAGACAAGAACAGTTACATCTGGAAGATAAGGCTGTGTAAATTGGGCAAACTGCTCTCTTTCTTCCGTAATTGAAAAAGCTGAAACACCAATAAAATTTGAAGCAGTATTCTCTTTCGCCAATCTCAAAATTCCAGCAAAATCTTCCGTATTATTCCAACTGAAAGAAAGATCGACTCCTTTGGTAGTCTTTAACCATTCTGAGAAACCCGTTAGAAGCTCATACTCAACCCCATTGATTACTCCATTGGTTTGTTGAATAAAAGGGACCGAAGTCATCCAATAAACCTCCAAAGAAGCGCTACCTTCCTTTTGAGCTTGCTCCCACGTTTGGGCAAAAGTGGTCTTTCCAAGAAAGAGAATGGCGAAAAAGACAAGGTGGCGAATCATATCATTAAAAATGAACAATAATTCAATGGAATCCCAATGAACAGCTTATTTAAATCATGGGTGAAATAATGAACTAAAACGCAAACCATTTGCCTAGGGTAAAGGTTTATTAACTAGTAATTTCAGGAAAATGGCAAAGAAGACAATAACAAAGAAATCAATTCAATCGGGATACCAGGATTATTTGCTTGAATTCGGCAAGATCCCCGAAACAGTGCGAGTTTTCACTAAACACCTGGGAATAGACGATGAGTCTTTTTTCAAGCATTATGGGTCGCTCAATAATATTGAAGCATCTATCTGGGAAGACTACTATTCCATGACCCTTCAAACGATTCAAAAAGATCCGGATTTTGAAGAAATGACCAGCAGAGAAAAGCATCTTTCCTTTCTCTATACGATGTTGGAAATAATCAAACCAGATAGGTCGTACATCTTATTCAAGCTTGCAAACAAAAAGCAAGGTGAATTACCTATGGAATTGAAAAAGGCACAGAGAATAATTACCCAGTCTGATGATGTTATGTGGGCCAAGACATTTGATTTCCTTCCTGAAAGAGCAAAAGAAACAACTCAATCGGTTTACAAGCGTGTGCTGTCAGCTCATTCCATTAGCATGCTTTTCTTTTGGGTACGAGACGACTCCGGCGACAGCAAGGAGACGGATATTTTTATAGAGAAATCGACCAGGACAGTCTTTGACATCGGTGAGTTACCTGCGTTGGATTCCATTTTTGATCTCAGCAAGTTTTTTATACAAAAAATGGGGTTTGCAAAAGCGACAATGTAATGCCAAAAGAACTGGACAGAATTCCCATTTCCAAAGTGAAGCGAGCGAGCAAGTTCGTTACGACTGGAGCCAAGGTTGGAGTTAATTATGCGAAAGCGTATGGAAAAGCCGCATTGAGTGGCAAGCTTGATCAAGAAGAGCTAGATCAGGACAACGCAAAGGACATTTATAATTCACTCAGTGAACTAAAAGGTAGTGCCCTGAAAATGGCCCAATTGTTGAGCATGGATCAAAACGTACTTCCCAAGGCCTATTCGGATAAATTTGCGATGGCTCAATACAGTGCTCCACCACTGTCCTACCCCTTGGTCAAAAAGACATTTAAGTCTAATCTCGGAAAAGAACCCTACGAAGTGTTTGAGTCGTTTTCAAAGAATGCTTCAAATGCTGCTTCCATGGGACAAGTTCACAAAGCTGAAAAAAATGGAGAGAAACTAGCCGTTAAGGTTCAGTATCCGGGAGTAGCTGATAGCATTAAGAGTGATCTTAAACTTGCCAAACCCTTCGCATTGCGGTTGATGAATGTGCGCGGTAAAGATGTTGAGCCTTATATGAAGGAAGTGGAAGAGAAACTATTGGAAGAAGCTGACTACTCACTTGAACTTCGGCAGTCAATGGATTTTGCTCAGAAGTGCCAACGATTGGAAGGTGTTTTTTTTCCAAAGTATTTTCCAGAACTATCTGCTCCGCAAATTCTGACCATGAGTTGGTTGTCAGGAGAACCGATCGGTGAATGGATGAAAAGAGATCAAAAACAAGAAGATCGAAATCGATTGGGTCAGATACTTTGGAACTTTTACATGTACCAAATGCATGTGTTGAAAATGATGCATGCCGATCCTCACCCTGGAAACTTTATTATCGACGAAAATAACGATCTTGGAGTCATCGATTTTGGATGCATCAAACACATCCCGGACGATTTCTACAGCGCTTATTTTGAATTGTCCGATCATGCTGTCATTGATAATGAGAAACGTGTAGATGAGTTATTCAGACAACTAGAAATCATCCGTCCAAACGACACGGAGAAAGATATCGCAGTTGTTAAAGTAATGTTCACAGAACTCATCAAGTTACTGTCTCGACCTTTCAATGAAGGTGTATTTGACTTCAGTCAGGAAAGTTATTTTAATGAAATCTATGCCAAGGGTGAGCTCATTTCCAAGGATCCTGAAATGAATCGGCTTCAGGCTCGGGGTTCCAGGCATTTCATCTACTTCAATCGCACATTTTTCGGTTTATACAATATCCTCCATGCAATCAAAGCGAAGGTTGACTGCAATAAAATTGATTTTATAAAGCTAGCTTCCTAAACATCTTTAAGCTAAAAGTTCTATTTTCGAGAGCTGACGAGAATAGAACACATGACGGAAACAAGAAAACCAACACTCCTGCAGTCGTTTATCCCAATCATCTTTTTGGTATTACTACTGGTAGTCAATGTTGGGATCTTTGGGAGTGAAGCTCTTGGAGGTTCAAATCAAATTGTTTTGATCTTATCCGCTGGTGTAGCCTCGGTTGTGGCAGTGCGAATCGGCTGGAAGTGGCTCGAGATCAGAGACGGTATTGTGAAGAGCATTAGTTCTGCCATGGCTTCAATTCTAATATTGATGATGATCGGTTCCTTAGCCGGTACTTGGATGCTTAGCGGCGTGGTGCCTGCAATGATCTACTATGGTCTTCAAATACTTAATCCGACAATTTTTTTGGTAGCTGCGTGCCTTGTTTGCTCAATTGTATCAATTGCAACAGGTAGTTCCTGGACCACTGCAGCCACTGTTGGGATCGCATTGATCGGTATTGGGAAAGCTCTTGGTATTTCAGAGGGTTTGGTCGCCGGGGCCATTTTGTCAGGCGCCTATTTTGGCGACAAAATGTCGCCTCTGTCAGATACCACCAACCTGGCGCCAGCCATGGCGGGGACAGATTTGTTTACGCACATTCGATACATGACTGTGACAACCGTTCCTTCCATTGTGATTACGCTGATCATTTTCTTAGTCATTGGGTTTTCCAGTAGTTCGGAAGGTGCTATCGCTGGCAAAGAAGATATCCTCGCCGCAATTGAAGGTACTTTCAACATTAGTGGGTGGTTATTTATTGTTCCGGCTGTGGTCGTTATTCTTATCGTAAAAAAGATGCCAGCACTTCCCGCCATCCTGATCGGCACGCTGTTGGGAGCTCTTTTTGCTTTGATCTTTCAACCAGAATTGGTATCGCAAACTGCTTCAATGGCTAGCTATGATGGAAAGCTCTATCATTGGTTTGACGCTCGATCACCTTCATTTACCAATGGATTCATAGGAGTCATTCAAGCCATGTTTGGCGATACGTCCTTCACCACAGGAAACAACGTACTGGATGATCAGGGACTGTTAAGTAGTTCAGGAATGAAAGGTATGTTAGGAACAATTTGGTTAATCCTATCAGCAATGATTTTTGGTGGAGTGATGGAAAAAACGGGGATGCTCAAGTGCATCGCTACGGCCATCATATCTAAGGTCGAGTCTACCGGATCTTTAATAGCGTCTACTGCTGGCACATGCATCTTCTTTAATGCAACAGCCTCCGATCAATATCTTGCCATTGTCGTCCCCGGCCGAATGTACGCAGACACTTATCGTGAGAAAGACCTGGCACCTGAAAACCTAAGCCGCGCATTGGAGGATTCAGGCACTGTAACCTCAGTTCTGATTCCTTGGAATACGTGCGGCGCATACCACTCCAATGTGCTTGGGGTTGCTACTGGCGCCTACCTACCATATTGCTTCTTCAACCTGATTAGCCCCTTCATGACGACCGCGGTAGGCTACTTCGGATACAAAATCAGAAAGCTTTCTAAAAGTGAATAAGGCTTTTGCAGATCATATTACCAAAGAAGACATTCAGCAACTGCCTCTGATTTCTTTCGAAGGTAAAATACATATTATCGACACCCATGAGAAGTGTATAAATGCTGTTCATCACTTAAGGAATCAAGTGGTACTAGGATTTGATACTGAAACCAAACCGACCTTTGTCAAAGGTGAATACAATCCCACAGCCCTAATTCAGCTGGCTACCTCAGATCATGCTTACCTTTTCAGACTTAACAAACTTGGCTATCCAACATCTTTGTTTGAACTGATGGAAGACCCGACCATTACCAAGCTTGGGATCAGTATCCTCGATGATCTAAAAGACTTACAAAAGCTGAAAAGTTTTACTCCTCAGGGATTTATCGATCTCAACCATAAAGCGCGAGAGTTGGGAGTAGAACATATAGGTGTGCGAAAACTTGCCGCAATTTTCCTGGAGTACAGGATTTCAAAAAATCAGCAGGTTTCGAACTGGGAAAATGATGAGTTAAGCCAAGGACAGCAACGATACGCTGCCACTGATGCTTGGATTTGCTTAGAAATCCATCAGCAGCTAGAGCGAAAAGGCTATCTATAGATTTTGTTCTTATGTTGAGAACATCGATACCCTGTGGCGTAACTCACCAAGTATTCCAGCCGCCATGATAATGTCCATACTATGAAAACAGATCAAGTAAAAGCAAACCTTGATGCAACTTGGCAACTCATTCTGCGTAACCTGCCCGAAGAGCAGACACAAGTTCTTGCATCAAATGATCCAGCACTCGTAAAGCAGCGAATAAATAAAGTAATACCCGTAGTAAACAGCTCATTTACCGAAACGCTGGCAGATTTCGAAAAAGAGATCCTGCCCTTTCTCAACCACAATCCTAGTCCAAAGTTCGGTGCATACATAACCGGAAGTGGGAACAAAGTTGCTGCGATTGCAGAGTTTATCAAAGCATATTACAACCAAAATGGCCTAAAATGGAACAATTCACCCATTGCCTCTGAACTCGAGCAACTGGTCATTGAGTGGATTAGTACTTATTGTAAGGTACCCGATCATCATAAAGGAATACTTACCAGTGGAGGATCCATGTCCAATTTAATGGCAATACATTTTGCCATTGCCTCAAGATTTCCAGAACGTGAACTGAAGGGTATTAAGTCGCTTCCCAACTTAACAATCTACTGCTCCGATCAGACACATTCGAGCATTGATAGAGCGCTGGTCTTTCTTGGTTTAGGAAGAAATTGCCTTCGAAAGATTCCTTCAAACGAAACATTCCAAATCGATATGGAAAATTTGAAGAAAACGCTTGAAATTGACATCGCTAATGGGTTTTTGCCATTCATGCTGATTGGCAATGCCGGAACTACGAATACAGGAAGTATAGATCCATTAGAAGACCTTGGAAAAATATCAGAGTACTACCAACTCTGGTTTCATATAGATGGAGCCTATGGCCTGCCCGCCATCCAAATTCCGGAACTTCGCAATCAATTTAGTGGAATCAACAAAGCAGATTCCATCATCATCAATCCACATAAATGGATGTACGTACCTTTTGAGGCCAGTGCGGTTTTACTTCGAGAAATTCCTGAGGCCATTCACTTCTCCCCTGACTATCTATTCACCGAAAATCCGGGTGAGCGTTGGGAATCCTCCAGTCACACGATTGAGTTATCAAAAGAATTTCGAGCCCTTAAAATCTGGTTTACAATGAAGTACTTTGGAGTGGAACAACTGACTTCTTTCGTAAAGTGGGATATTGAATTGACTGCGTACTTAGCTGGGTTGCTGGATAGTATTCCGTTCATCAAAGTAGAGCCGACTCATCCGCTTTCGATCCTATGTTTCAAATATCATAATCCACAGCTTAGCTTTCATGAAAATGAACTGGTGAATATTACAGCAATTCGTGAAATTGAGTCACAGGGAAAAATCTTTATTACCGGAACCAAACTCCGTAATGAACATTACCTAAGAGTTTATTTCGGAAATCCGGAAAGAACTAAAAAGGATGTTGAATATATGGTCAAGGTGATAAAAAAAACCATTGAAAACGTACGATCCTCTCTGTCTATCTGACAGTTTGATTCGCAAAGGCACGATTATCGATTTAATTTAATTTATGAGCAAAAACAAAAATGTAACCTTCAGTTGGGCATTTAAGAACATAATTTGGCCAAGACGTAAGACCATCTTCATAGGCCTTTTGCTAATTCTTATCACTCGCCCGGCAGGACTCGTACTGCCTTGGGCAACCCGCTACCTTATTGACGATGTAGCAGTTAATGGAGATTTGATACTGCTGAGGTGGTTGCTTTTAGGTATAGTAGGATCTCTGATCATCCAGGCCATAGGATCCTTCCTACTGACAAGAATCCTCAGTGTAGAGGCTCAGTACCTTATTTCCGAACTTCGTGTAAAAGTTCAGAAAAAGGTGCTTTCATTGCCAATTAGTTTTTTCGACAACACGAAATCAGGTGAGTTGGTGTCAAGAATTATGACGGACGTAGAAGGCGTTAGAAACTTGGTTGGGACAGGCCTTGTGCAGCTAGTAGGTGGAGTTCTTACCTCTGTCATTTCGATTTTTTTTCTAATCCAAATGAACCCCTACATGACTGGGTTGACATTGGTACCAGTAAGTGTTTTCGGCTTTGTAGCCCTTACAGCATTCGGAAAAATAAGACCAATTTTCCGAGAACGTGGAAAAATCAATGCAGAAGTGACAGGAAGGCTTACGGAGACTTTGAATGGCGTTCGCGTAATCAAAGGCTTCAATGCAGAAGTCTCAGAGAACAAGACGTTTGAACGGGGTGCCATTAAGCTCTATGAAAATGTAAAATCAAGCCTCACCGCCACTGCATTCGTTTCAAGCATGGGAACATTTTTGATTGGCCTAGCAAGTGCAGGAGTGCTTGGGCTTGGAGTCTACTACATCATTCAGGGAGACATGAAACCAGGTGAGCTATTATCCTTTATCTCCTTTCTTGGGTTTATGATTGCGCCGATTGTTCAAATGAGCAACATCGGAAGCCAGCTTACCGAGGCATTTGCCGGACTTGACCGTTCGGAAGAAATTATGAAAATGGAACCCGAGGATCACGAAGTGCAGCGATCCATTGTCTTAGATAAGATTCATGGAGATATGGAATTCAAGGACGTGCATTATTCGTATGAAGAAGGAAAAGGGGTATTGCATGGTATCAATATTAAAGCTCCTAGAGGTTCCGTTACAGCATTGGTAGGAAGTTCCGGTTCGGGAAAATCAACCACTGCTAGTTTGGCTGCCAGTTTCCTAACACCTAAACAGGGTACCGTGGAAATTGATGGGCATGACCTCTCAAAAGTAAATCTATCCAGCTTCAGAAAACACCTGGGTGTCGTACTCCAGGACGATTTCTTGTTTGAAGGAACGATCCGAGAAAATATCATCTTCCCAAGGCCCGATGCAACCGAACAAGAAATTCAACAGGCCGTCAAAGGTGCGTATGTAAATGAGTTTACCGATCGATTTGAAGACGGCCTGGAAACACTCGTAGGAGAACGCGGAGTCAAGCTTTCTGGAGGACAGCAACAACGAATCTCCATTGCACGAGCCATTCTGGCTGACCCTAGAATCATTATTCTTGATGAGGCTACTTCCAACCTTGATACCGAAAGCGAAACCTACATACAAAAGAGCTTAAATCATCTTATGGAAGACCGTACCACTTTTGTAATTGCCCACCGACTGAGCACCATTCGGCAAGCAGATCAGATACTGGTCATTGAGGAAGGCCAGATTTTTGAACAAGGAACTCATGACGAGCTCATTGCAAAAAAAGGAAGGTACTATGAATTATACACCTATCAGAGCAGAATATAGCAAGCTTGAAAGATATTCACGGAAAAGCAATATTAGACTACTATCAAGGCAAGCAAGATGTGCCACTACTCATTCACAATAACTATGGGGAGCCGGAGGAAATGCCCGTTGAGGTCTTCTTCCGGCAAGAGCAAGATCTAACGTCAATAGAACACCTCGCATTAAATGCGTGCACAGGTAAGGTTCTGGATGTCGGTGCGGCGGCTGGTGCCCTTACTTTAGCGCTTCAGCAACGTGATTTAGAGGTCACAGCATTAGACCATTCAGTCAATTGCATAGAAGTAATGCGAAAATCAGGAGTAAAAAATTGCATTCAGTCTGACATCTGGCAACATCAGGCAACCTATGATACGCTGCTTGTCTTAATGAATGGAATGGGGCTAGCAGGCACATTAGCTCGTGTACCCGACTTTTTACAAAAGCTTGTGTCCCTAATGGAGCCAGATGGCCAAATCCTTGTCGATTCATCAGATATACAATACCTGTATCAGCAGGGAGCAGTGAAACCGGACCACTACTATGGTGAGGTGCGCTATCGATATGAATACCTTGGAAATATTGGTGATTGGTTCGATTGGGTCTATGTAGATCCGACCACAATGACATCCATTGTCAAAGACCTAGATCTTAAATTGAAATTGCTATACACCGCACGCACCGATCAATATCTTATGCGAATCTCCAGATCATGATAGTGAATTTAAGGAAATGAATTGCTTTCACAGCCGATCTATTCAGTGAAAGATTGAGCATCAATCAATTCATTTTTACCATCTATTGCTAATGCATAATTGAAACCTGGATGGATTGCATACGCACCCACGCTTCCCTCGATATCCATGGCCAAATAACCTGTTTGGAACGACTGGTAATCCAGTTTATCCACAATCCGTTGGATTGCCTCTTCGCATGCTTGCTGCGGAGAGGCCCCTTGACGCATAAGTTCAACCACTAAAAATGACCCTAGTGTCTTCATCATTAACTCCCCCATACCCGTAGCTACCGCCGCTCCGTAGTCGTTATCTACAAATAGTCCTGCTCCAATAATTGGTGAATCACCGACCCTGCCATGCATTTTATATGCCAGTCCGCTGGTGGTGCACGATCCTGACAGGTTACCATTTGAATCCTGACAGATCAACCCAATGGTATCATGGTTTTCACGGTTGATGATGGGTTCGTAGTTGGAAGTTCTTAGCCATTCCTGCCATGCAAGTTTAGATTTTTCTGTCAGTAGATTTTCTTCAGCAAATCCCTGTGCCAATGCAAACTTTTTGGCCCCTTCACCTGCAAGCATCACATGTGGAGTTTCTTCCATTACTTTTCTTGCAACCGAAATGGGATGTTTGATATTCTGAAGAAAACAGACAGACCCTGCGTTTCCCAGGTGATCCATGATACAAGCATCTAATGTGACGAGACCTTCACGATCAGGAAGGCCACCAATACCCACCGAAGCTCCTTCTGCATCTGCTTCTGTCACTTTCACTCCTTTCTCCGCACCATCCAGGGCTGACCCTCCGGCATTCATTATTCGCATGGCTTCCTCATTCGCTGGAATCCCGTGATTCCATGTACTCAAAGCAGTTGGCCTCTGCGAACGGACTTTTTGTCTTTTCTTCTCAGGTTTGACGCAGGAAGTTGCCATTAATCCCGCTCCTGTTGCAGCAGCAACAGAAGTTTTTAGAAACTTTCTTCTTGAACTCATTTTACTATTTAATAATCATTGAAAGATTCAAAATTGCATAATATCAATAATTCAGAATATTTATTTGAATATTAGCAATTATTCCAAATTATAATTAACTTAATTACCCACACCTTAAATCCTATATCATGAAATATTCAACCTTTATCCTTGCCATCTTGGTCCTCTCTTGTACTTCAACAACTGACAATTCAACGAATGAAGTTACGACTAATTCCAATCGTGACGCTTTAACTGGGGCATGGAGGATGACTGAATTTCTTCAGATTACCAATGAAGGAGATACGGTAGATGACAATCGAGTACAATATAAAATGTATGTAGACGGTAGTGTAATGTGGGGCTTTGAGTCACCCGAAAAATACACCGAGTGGTTTGGGTATGGGACCTATTACATTGAAGGTGACTCACTATTCGAAACGATGACTTCTGGTTCCTGGGCCTTTCGCCAGGCAATTGCGCAAGAAAGCAATATGTTTAGAATTGGAATTAACATTCAAGGGGATTCCTATACGCAAGTAATCGTTGGCAAAGACGATATCACCTATGAAACGTACGAACGAGTCAATTGACTCATTTCCAGTTTCTTAATCTCGTTCCATACCAACTAAACAATTCCCCATCAGCAAGCTGAACTTGAGAGTTCGGGAATTCAGCTTGTACCTCCAGCAGGTGTTTTTCCCTGAACGGAAAAGGCTCAGTACTCAACAGAATGACATCCGGATTGAGAGCAGCAATTTCTTCATCAGATAAGGTTGGATAACGGTCGGATTGGACTAGATTCTGGTACCCTAAATGTTGCAGCATGTCATCAATGAAAGTTCCTTTTCCTACCGCCATCCATGGGTTTTTCCAAATCAAGTACAATGCTTTCCCGGACCTCGAATTCCAAACACGATCCAGCCCTGATTTGCACTCTTCTAAAACTAGGTTCGTCTTTTGATCTACTTGACAAATACTTCCTAACGCGGCCATCATCTTATAAGCTTCATCGATCGAGTAGATTTCGCTCATCCAAACAGGATATCTCGTAGCTAGTCGTTCTATCCCTTTTTTCTCATTTTCCTCCTTGTTGCCTACAATCAAATCAGGTTCTAAACTATGTATTACATCGAAATTGAATTTCTTCGTTCCCCCGACTGAAGGTATTTTCCCAATGCGTTCCTTTGGATGAATACAAAACTTTGTCCTTCCAATTACTGGGGCACCAACCTCAATTAGGAACTCTGTCTGTGAAGGCACCAGTGAAACGATCCGCTTAGGAGGCGAATGGAAAGTGACTTCCCGACCCATTTGATCGATAACTGTCCGAAAGTCACTCACTGGTTAGCTGAAATAGGTAAAGTCCTGGCCATCTTTAACCTGGACAACCGTTTCATAGATTAATTGGATCACGTGTTCCACATCGTCCTTGTGCACCGTCTCTACGGTAGTGTGCATGTATTTTAGTGGGAGTGAAATCAAGGCTGAAGCTACCCCGACATCAGAGTAAGCAAAAGCATCAGTATCTGTACCCGTCGTTCTTGATGCGGCCATACGTTGAAAAGGGATCTTATTCTTCTCTGCCACCTCAATAATCATATCCCGGACATTATTTTGGACAGCCGGACCATAAGTGACTGCGGGTCCCTTTCCGGCAGTCATATCTCCACTGGCAATCTTATCATACATGGGCGACTGAGTGTCATGGGTTACATCAGTGACAATGGCCATATTGGGTTTTATTCTTCTTGATATCATTTCAGCACCCCGTAACCCAATCTCTTCTTGAACCGAATTCACCACATAAAGACCAAAAGGGAGCTTCACACCATTGTCTGAAATTCTCCTAACAACTTCTGCAATCATAAATCCTCCAGCCCTGTTATCAAGCGCCCTACCTACAATGTACTTGTCATTCATTTCAAACAGCTCATCTTGAAAGGTGGCAACAGTTCCAGGATGGATTCCCATCTTTTCCACCTCTTCTTTAGATTCTGCACCCACATCAATACAGATGTTTTTCAAAGTTGGATTGTCCTCTTTATCCTTACGCACGTGAATGGCCGGCCATCCAAAGATTCCCTTTACAATTCCATTTTTTGTGTGAAGGTTTACCCGCATCGATGGAGCTATCTGATGATCGGATCCTCCATTTCTAACCACATAAATATATCCTTTATCGGTAATGTAGTTTACAAACCAACTAATCTCATCTGCGTGTGCCTCAATCACTACTTTATAGTCTGCATTTGGGTTTACCACTCCATACACACTGCCATAAGTATCTACCTTATAGTCGTCAATATATGGCTTAATGTATTCCAGCCAAATCTTCTGGCCTTCGGATTCAAAGCCTGTTGGGGAGGCATTATTCAAATAATTGTATAAGAAGTCTCTACTCTTTTTATCCATTCTTAATATTTATTTAGATCGATTTCACCAGTCCTCCATCAATAAGAAAGTCCTGGCCTGTTATGTATTCTGATTTATCACTCGCCAAAAAAGCAACAAGCTCTGCAACCTCAATCGGGGTACCTTGCCGCAACATTGGAATTTGATTTATGGTTTGTTCTTCTGCCTTATAGCTATCGATGAAACCTGGTAAGACATTATTCATTCGAACTCCGAGCCCACCGAACCTACTCGCAAACAATTTAGCATAGCTGCTCAAAGCAGTCCTAACGACGGAGGAGATTGGAAAGTCCAGAGAAGGGACCTTCGCACCGAATGTTGAAATATTGATAATGGACCCACCTTCCTTCATATGATCAGTCACCATCCGCGACATACGTATAACATTCATCAATGCAAGATCGAAGCCATAGCGCCATTCTTCGTCTGTCAGTTCCAGTAAATCTCCCTTGGGAGGATGACCTGTATTGTTTATCACCACGTCGATTCTTCCATAAGTTTCAAGCGTCGCTCCCACAAGTCGTTCAAGATCTTGACTATCATCAGTAGAGCCCTGGACGGCTATTCCTCCTAATTGGGTAGCCAAATCATGAATCTCCACGGAGCGGGAAAGTATGGCAAGTTGAAAACCATTTTCTGCTAATTTCTTAGCGCATGCTAGCCCCATTCCTTTACTTGCAGCAGTGACGATAGCTACCTTTTCCATTTATAATGGGATATTTCCGTGTTTTTTACGAGGAAGCTTATCTACCTTGTTTTCAAGCATAGAAAAAGCATGCATGAGTTTTATTCTCGTATTGTGGGGTAGAATCACTTCATCTACAAATCCACGTGAAGCAGCGATGTAGGGATTTGCAAACTTTTTCGTGTATTCGTTAATTTTTTCCTGATGAGCAGCATACGGATCTTTCGCATTTCCAATTTCCTTTCTGAAGATAATCTCGGAGGCACCCTGTGCTCCCATCACTGCTATCTCCGCTGTAGGCCACGCAAAGTTCATATCAGCTCCGATATGTTTTGAGTTCATCACATCATAGGCACCTCCATAGGCTTTGCGTGTGATCACAGAAATCCTTGGCACCGTCGCTTCGCTGAAAGCATAAAGCAATTTGGCACCATTGGTTATAATTCCATTCCACTCTTGATCAGTACCTGGCAAAAACCCAGGAACATCAACCAACACAAGTAGAGGAACATTAAAGCTGTCACAAAATCGAACAAATCTTCCAGCCTTTGAACTTGAGTCAATATCCAGTACCCCTGCCATGCTCATCGGTTGATTAGCAACGATTCCGATACTCCTGCCAGCAAGTCTTGCAAAACCACAGATGATGTTTTCTGCAAAATCCTTATGAACTTCAAGAAATGATTGGCTGTCGATGATTCCATCAATCACTTCATGCATATCGTATGGCTGATTGGGATTATCGGGTAGAATCTCATCCAATCCGCTTCGTACTTCATCACCTGATTCATATTTTAGAACTGGTGGTTCTTCTTCACAGTTAGAAGGCAGATAGCTCAGCAATTGCTTAATTTGAAGGATGCATTGTGCTTCATTGGCACATGCAAAATGGGTGACTCCGCTTTTTGAAGCATGCGTTTGTGCCCCTCCTAGTTCTTCGCTAGTGACTTCTTCCTGTGTGACCGTCTTCACCACATTGGGACCAGTGACAAACATATAACTTGTATTCTCCACCATAAATATAAAATCTGTGATTGCTGGAGAATAGACCGCTCCACCCGCACAAGGTCCCAGGATTGCCGAAATTTGAGGAACAACTCCAGACGCCAGGGTATTACGATAGAAGATGTCAGCATAGCCACCTAAGGAAACAACTCCTTCCTGAATTCGTGCGCCTCCTGAATCATTAAGGCCGATAACCGGAGCGCCATTCTTCATAGCCATATCCATGATCTTGACAATCTTCTCAGCAAATGTTTCAGAAAGTGAGCCTCCGAAAATCGTAAAATCTTGACTAAAAACATAGACAAGCCTCCCGTCAATCGTACCATACCCGGTGACCACACCGTCTCCTAGATATTTTTGCTGATCCATCCCAAAATCGGTCGCACGATGAGTGACAAACTTCCCGATTTCCTGAAATGAGCCTTTATCCAATAAAAGATCAATCCGCTCTCTAGCTGTCAACTTACCTTTCTCATGCTGCTTGGCGATCCGATCTGCTCCCCCTCCTTTTAGGGCTTCCTGATTCATGGCCTCTAGCCGAGCTATTTTCTTCTCTCTAGACTCGACGTTGGTTGCTGTTTTGGGTTTATCGTTACTCATATATTTGTGGAATGTGTCAAAGATAAAACAATGTTTTAGTCGACTTTGCACATCTAAGGTCAACCCTTTCAAATATTAAAATGTTGACAACATAAAAGCGATCCGGTTACACGGTGGCACAATCAATCATTATGTTATATTGCGCCACTTATGCGAGTGGCAATCATCGATCTGGGCACAAACACCTTTCATCTCATGCTAGCAGAGGTTGATAAGAAAAGTTATTCGATCTTCCTCCGTGAAAGAATACCAGTCAGAATTGGAGAAAAGGGGATCAATAAAGGGGAGATCGTCCCCGAAGCCTGGAACCGAGCCCTTGAAACACTTCTAAACTTTAAGCAGTCCATAGATAAAAACAACGTCGATCAGGTGTTTGGTACCGCCACAAGCGCAATTCGAAACGCAAGCAATGGAAAAGAACTAATCAAAGAAATACATCGCCAAACCGGTATCGAGATTGAAATCATTTCTGGAATCAGAGAAGCTGAGCTCATTCACCTGGGAGCTACAAGAGCGCTGGAAATTGGAAGTGAAATGAGTTTAGTCATGGATATAGGTGGCGGGAGTATTGAGTTCATAATCGCAGATTCCCAACAGATTTATTGGATGGAAAGCTTTGAAGTAGGTGGTCAACGACTAGTGGAACAGTTTCATCAATCTGATCCCATCAGTCAAAAGAATCTAAATCTTCTGCATAATTATTTTGAAGAAAACCTAGGACCTCTATTCCGAGCATGCCGGCAGTTCATACCGACCACATTGATCGGTTGTTCCGGCACTTTTGACACACTCAGTGAAATTTACACTGCTAAAGTGGGGATCGCAACGCCGCCAGAGGCTACAGAGTACCCGTTACCAATGGACTATTTCCATACAATTTATCAGGAGCTTCTCCTCAAAAACAGGCGGGAAAGACTCCAAATGCCAGGAATGATCGAAATGCGAGTTGAAATGATTGTCGTAGCTTCTGACTTAATCGATTTTGTCATAAGGAGGCTGAATCTCAATAAAATCCGAGTCTCGGCATTTGCGTTGAAAGAGGGCATTCTCTTTAACGTACTCAAGCAGATTCAAGCCAAGTAGTCGATTATTTTTGCGGGATGATTTTTACTGCCGATGTTCTAAAAAAATTCACGAAGGAAATTTTTGTAAGTATAGGTTGTCCTGTGGAGGAGGCAATCCAGGCTGCGGAAGTATTGGTAAGTGCTGACCTTCGTGGAGTAGATTCGCATGGAGTTGCACGCCTCGCCGGATATATTAGGCTCCATGAAAAAAACAGGCTAAACGCCAATCCAACGATCGCCATCACCCATGAAACGCCTTCAACCGCCGTTGTAGATGGGGATCTCGGTTTAGGGCTTGTAGTAGGTCCGAAAGCCATGGAGATTGCGATCAAAAAAGCACAGGAGGTAGGAACAGGATGGGTAGCAGTCAAAAACTCAAATCACTATGGAATTGCCGGGTACCATTCAATGATGGCCCTCAGAGAAGACTGCATTGGAATCTCATTGACCAATGCGAGCCCTTTAGTTTCCCCCACATTTTCCAGAGAACGATTGCTGGGAACCAATCCTATTTCCATCGCGATCCCCACAAAGAATCAGCCGCCATTTGTACTAGACATGGCAACTACAACCGCCGCCAATGGAAAGCTGGAGGTTCTTCAGCGTAAAGGTTTGGATGCGCCCTACGGGTGGCTTCAAAATAGAGAAGGAGCAATAACCACTGACGCTAAAGGCTTGGTCAATGGAGGCTCCATGCGTCCTCTTGGAGGAGATAGAGAACATGGCTCACATAAAGGCTACGCCCTTGGTGCAGTGGTTGATATTCTGTCCGCAGTATTATCTGGCGCAAATTATGGACCTTGGGTACCCCCTTTTGTAGCATTCATTGACCCTGCTCCAAATCCAGTAGGTCAGGGATTAGGTCACTTTTTTGGAGCCATGCGTATCGATGCATTTCGTAATGGGGAGGAGTTTAAAGAGCACATGGACAATTGGATCAGTCGATTTAGAGCTTCAGAAACAGTTGATGGAGCTAAAAGCGTGCTAATACCCGGAGATCCGGAGCGTCAAATGACGGAGGAGCGGTTGAAGAATGGAATTGACCTAATTGATCCTGTAGTCAAAGATCTCAGGGAACTGGGAGCAAGATTAGGCGTATCTTTAGGATAAAATAATATTTCAATGGCAACGCTGAAAACCGCTCCTAACAACAATAGCGTGGAAGATTTTATCGATACTGTCGAAAACCAGCAGAAGCAAGAGGACAGCCGCAGACTGCTACATTTGATGCAAGAGGTCACCGGGGAGAAGCCAGTAATGTGGGGAGATTCCATTATTGGTTTTGGAAACTACCGTCTAAAATATGAAAGTGGTAGGGAGCTGGATTGGATGCTTGCAGGATTCTCACCCAGAAAACAGAATCTGACCATTTACATGATGGGTGGGTTTGAAAATCAAGAAACGCTCCTCAAAAAATTAGGCAAAGCCAAGCACAGTGTGGGATGCTTGTATACCAAAAAATTAGCAGATATTGATGTAAATGTACTTCGCGAAATGATTCAACTTTCCGTCGAGACCCTCAAAAAAAGATATGCGCAGTATAATTAGTTTGCTGGTCTTGCTGAGTGCGGTGGGGTTAAATGCCCAACGTATCTTTTTTGAAGATCCAGGCCTAAAGTTTAGCTTCAAAAAACCCAAAAATTGGGTGGTGACTGATGACGGCTATGTGATAAAGGTGTCTCCATTTATGCGTGATACCGCCCACACCTTCATTACCATGACATACTTTGATTATCCCGAGCCTAGCAGCAACGAAGATGGAACATTTTTTTCGGTAATTACCATCGAATCAGAAGCCAAGGAGGAGTTTAAGGATCACATGTGGAGCGATGACCATGTTGTCATTTGTGATAAAAAGGTCTTATGGAAGCGAGCAATGGTCTCAAAGGATGATGTTTTATTGGAAAGGAGGTTTTACGATTTTGATCTGGATCGAAAAAATTGGGAAATTGTGACCTCAGTGCCTAAGGCAGATGATAAACGTTATCGCAAAAAACTATTGTCCATCATTAAGTCCTTTCGAATTGAAGGAAACGATTGAGCTCTCAAAAAATCCCAATCCCAACCCCAGCTCGCACAACCCATGGACTCTGGTAAGGACTTGGCTCCCCTTCTGCATATAGGACGTTGTACAATACCATGGTGTTAAACGCGGAGTTTCTGCCGATTTGGTTAGAAAAACCTACCCCAAAAAACAAGCTATTGAAGCCAAGACGGTCTGTATTTTCAAGATCTTGCTGGAAGGACAGACGCTCGAATTCTGCATACCCAAAAAACTGTTGAGTAATGTTGTACCTATTAAAGACACTCCACCCATAGTTGGAAATTGAGTCATCAAAATCTGGAAATCTGACATATTGATAGGTCAGCCCAACACCTGCCGAATAGTTTTCGGTCACTTTGTAACCTACTTGAGGCGATAAGCTTATGATGATAATATTATTTCCTCCACTAAATCCACCTCCACCTCCAAAATAGATACGGTCAGAAAGTTTGTTTTGAGAACAAACAGCAAAAAATGCTAAACAAAGAAGTATTGAAAAGATACTTTTCATGTCAATTCTTAACGAGAATATATAAATCCTCGTTATCCTTTTTCATCAAATACTTTTCTCGTGCGAGTTTTTCCAGCAACTCAGGATTGCTATCTAGTGCTGCTTTCTGATTTTTTACCTCTAAAATCATTTCCTGATAGAACTTCCGTGCTTCGATCAATTCGTTATGCTTGCTAGTAAGGTTAGATTGCATGAATAGATCATTGCTATCCACGAAAGCCAGCCAAATCAAAAAAAAGAGGCTTGATAAGAAATAGAAATTTTTAAAGAAAGAAGGGATTTTCTCTATTAGGTGTTTCATCTGCTACTCAAATTAGGAGGTGGTCTATCTCAAGTACTCAGCAGAATGGTAAAGATATTAATTTCTAGTCGTTATTTTGTTCCAAGCAACATTAATCTAGCTGTCTCGATGTAAAATGCTGCACTCGCAATAAACAATGATGCTGATATAATCTTTTCTGTAAACAGCTCAAGAGAAGTGAATCCCAACATCATGATCACCAATCCGATCAGAAGAAGTTTAGTTGTTTTTTTCATAACTCAGTTGTTTACCTCTTTAGTATCATTCATTTCCTATTTCTTACAGTGACTAGGATATTATTTCACCTTGCCAAACGCCATTAAGAAATAGATTACTGCTGCCAACAGCATCATTATTGGTGCAATTAATTGTGGTATGGAGCCATCCTGCTGGAAGTAGATGTAAAAATTTATAACAGCTACGATAAAGAATAAGCCACCTATAAATAAAAATTTCCGCTTTTTGCTCATTTGTTATTGGATCAACTACACACACTATTTTGATATCCTAACCTTAAAGATATGGTGGAAATTGACTCAACTGTTCGTATGCATCCAATTTATTATGCCAGATAAAATGACTCAATCCATTGGTAATAGCAATGTATTTTGCTTTGAGAATTTTATTATACTGCGAAATCTGATTGATGACTTTCTGATCAATCTTCACAGAAACAGCCTTGCATTCAATCGCCATAAAAATTCCTGAAGATCGATCCAAAAGAACAATATCTGATCTTTTTGCATTCTTAAAATAGCTATGGCTGTGTTCAAGCCTGATCATTCCTTTTGGGTAGTGCAGGTGTTGAACCATCAAATTAAGAAAGTGCTGCCTCACCCATTCCTCAGGGGTCAAAGTGATCCACTTTTTTCTTATCAAACAGAATACAGCCTGTCCGTCTATCCGAATTTCGAAATCAGGCAGGTTCAGTGGTTGCATTGGTCAGTCTCACCTGGGATAAGAAGATAATTCCGATGATAAAGAAAGAGGCGAGTGCCAAAGTACTGTTCCGCATACTGCCAGTAACCTGCTCCACATATCCATAAACGAAGGTCCCAAAAACGATGGACAAATTGTACGTCACATCATAGAAACTAAAGAACGAGGCCGTATCGACTGTATCTGTGGGCATGATCTTGGAATAGGTAGCTCGTGACAGGGACTGAATTCCACCCATGACCAGTCCCACCACTGCAGCCAGGGCATAGAATTGATATTCTTGCCGAACGAAATAGGCAAATAAACAACAGCCAATCCATATGATGATCATAATTGCCAATGAACGAATGTTGCCTTTTCGTTTTGAGATGTAAGCAAAAAGGTACGAACCACCTATGGCTAAAAACTGAATCAACAAAACGGTCATAATCAGCTTGGAGGCTTCCATATGCAGTTCCTTGGAGCCAAAAGTAGCAGCCAGGTACATGACCGTTTGGACACCCATATTGTAAAAGAAAAAGGCAAAGAGAAACATTCGAAGCCCATTCATTTGTTTCAGTTGACGCCAAACATTTCGTAACTCCTTATAGCCATTGGTCAGGTATTGGCCCTCAGGCTTTCGTCCATGGGGATTCTCCGGCAACTTTGAAATCGCATAAAGCGAAAACCCTATCCACCAGATCCCAACCGTCAAAAATGCAATTCTTGAAGCAACGCCTTCATTCGGCAGCCCAAAAGAGTCATAAAGCTGGATAACTACCAAATTGACAATCAGCAAAACAACACCCCCGAGGTAACCATATGAATAGCCTTTCGCACTAACGATGTCTTTTTTATCCTCCGTGACAATTTCATGAAGGAAGGCATCATAAAACACTAAACTACCAGAGTATCCTACACTGGCAAAGACGGAGCAAAGTATTCCCCACTCAATATTTTCACCTGTAAAGAAGTAGAGTCCGATACAAGAAAACGAACCTACAAACATGAAGAGACGTAAAAAGAATTTCTTTTTACCAGCATAATCTGCAATCCCCGAAAGTAAAGGTAAAATCAGCGCAACCAACAAAAAAGAAGCAGATAGCGCATAAGAATACAATACCGAATTCACAATTTCAAAGCCGAAGAACTTGATTCGATCTCCACCGGCCGCATTAACAGCGACTGCTTGGTAGTAGATTGGAAAAATGGCCGAGGTGATGGTTAAAGAATAGACAGAATTGGCCCAATCATAGAGGCACCACGCATTGATGATCTTCTTATCGTTAAGCATGTTTTATCAATTGATCAAGCAATATAGTGAAGCCTTCTTCATTATCGACCATTAGGCCCCTGAGTTGGGCAGAGACCTAAGAAACTAGCAACCAACCATGCAATTCCATCAAAGGCAAATCATTAAACTATACTTGTAATTTTACTGAGAGAAAAATTCATTGATTGATCAATCATCATGTAAGTGCCTCATTGCACCACTCATCACCCGAATCTCCCACTCATAAAGAAGCTGAAATAAATTGATACTTCCCTACGACTAAATGCATCATCCAAATAAATCATACAGCCAATGAACCTAGAAATAAAAAATCTCTCGAAGACTTACTCAAATGGAGTAAGAGCACTCAATGACGTTTCACTAACGATCCCTACGGGTATGTTTGGACTCCTTGGTCCAAACGGTGCCGGTAAGTCCAGTTTGATGCGGACCATTGCCACACTTCAGGAGCCTGACCAAGGCACCATCACGCTTGGCGACCTGGATGTCCTGACCCAAAAAGATGAGGTGAGGAAAATTCTGGGATACCTACCCCAGGAATTCGGAGTATATCCTCGTGTAAATGCTGAAGTCCTCTTGGATCACTTAGCTGTATTAAAAGGCATATCAAATAAAAAAGAACGTAAAGAGCTTGTGGAGGCATTGCTACACAAAACCAACCTTTGGCAGGCACGAAAGAAGAATCTTGGCGGATATTCCGGTGGTATGAAGCAACGCTTTGGCATCGCACAAGCATTGATCTCAGAACCAAAACTTATTATCGTAGACGAGCCGACTGCTGGGCTAGATCCGGCTGAACGTAATCGCTTCCTCAATCTACTCAGTGAACTCGGAGAAAATACCGTAGTCATCTTGAGCACCCACATCGTAGACGATGTAAAAGAACTCTGCACAAACATGGCTGTAATCAACCATGGCACCGTGCTATACGAAGGCAATCCTTTGAGAGCCATCGAAGAGGTAAATGGCAGTGTTTGGAGGAAAACAATCGAAAAAGGGGATTTGGAAGATTATAAGCAGCAATATCATGTTATTTCCGATCGTCTGATCGCAGGAAAGCCGGAGATACACATTCTAGCCGATGAAAAGCCAGATCCGTCTTTTCATAGCATTGAAGCGGACCTCGAAGACGTCTACTTCTCACACATATTATCGCAGGAAAAAGAAGCTGAAGTAGCTTAAAGTCTCACTCTAAAAAGAAAATTTTATGTGGTTTAAAGTATTCAAATTCGAGCTTCAATATCGTAGCAAGCGACCTGCTACGTACATTTACTTCGGCGTCCTGGCGTTCGTAGCCCTGATGGCAATCAGTACAGATTCAATTCAAATTGGGGGCGGAACTGGCTTAGTCAAAGAAAACGCTCCGGCGACCATCGCGAAAATGATGGTAATTCTCTCTGCATTCATGATGATGATTACCTCTGCAATCATGGGTGTAGGTGTACTACGGGACTTCGACCATAAAATGGAGTCCTTGATGTTTAGCACACCCATTAAGAAATGGGATTATCTGTTTGGTCGATTTCTGGGATCCTTCGTCACGACAGTTTTTGTTTTTTCTGGAATCCTCATTGGATTTGTTTTAGGAGAATTCATGCCCTGGAGGGAAGCTGATAAACTACTTCCATTTAATTTCTGGAACTACCTCCAGCCCTTTCTCTACTTCTCTATCCCCAACCTTCTTTTCTCCGGTATTTTGTTTTTTATAACTGGAGCGCTGGCAAGGAAGATGGTGATGGTCTACGTACAGTGGATTGTGTTGTTCGCTGTGTATCAAATAACAGCCATCATGTTTGGGGAGGTAGACAACCGTGACCTGGCCGGCATCCTCGATCCATTCGCCTTTTACACGGTCAACAATGTAACGCAATATTGGACAGTAGCAGAACAGAACACCATGACGATACCAATCGAAGGGACGGTCTTACTAAACCGATTACTTTGGACGGCGATCGGGGTCATCGTCTTTATCGTTGGCTACTTTTCTTTTAGTTTTAATACCGTGAGGAGTGGACTCATCAAAAAGAAAGCCGTAAAGACCGAATCAAAGTCCAGAACCGATGTGTCAATACCTGACAGTAATCCCAACTACGGCCTTGGTACGTACTTGAAGCAAATATGGAAACAGTCCATTTTTTACATGAAATACATTGTAAAAGGGATCCCATTTATTACAATCAGCTTCTTTGGGTTTTTCATCATCGTCGTTAATTCATTCTACATTGGTGAAGTATTTGGAACTTATACCTATCCCACAACTTATCTCATTCTGGAGTTAATTACAGGTGCATTTGGCCTCTTCTTTGTCATAATTCTGGTATTCTATTCAGGTGAACTCATCTGGAGAGAACGAGACGTTAAATTCAGTCAGATTCAGGATACGTTGCCAATGCCAGATTTTTCGAGCCTATTATCTAAGTTTTTGGGCTTGATGATGGTCTTTGTATTCATGATTCTATTCCTGATCTTTAGTGGAGTTGTCATTCAGACCTTTAAAGGATTTTATAAATACGATTTGGATGTCTATTTCACGACCATGTTCTCGGAAACGCTTTCATTCATTGTCCTGTATTCATTGCTCGCCTTCTTTGTCCAGGTCATGGTCAACAATAAGTTTCTTGGCCATGCAGTCATGATTGTCTTCTTCATCGCGATGGCAGTTCTTGACAACTGGGGACTGGAGCATGGCCTATTTCAGTTTGCCAGCACCTCTTTAGGAACCTATTCTGAAATGAATGGTTATGGACATTTCTTCACTCGTTTCAACTGGTTTGATATCTATTGGCTTGGCTTCGTCCTTTTTCTTTTTGGAGTGTCTGTGGTTTTCGCCGTTAGGGGGGCAGAGGCTGCGATGAAATGGAGATGGAAAGTAGGGCTGCTAAGGTTAGGAAGACCACTTATGGTCTTCATTATTGTTTCTTTTATGGTTTTTGGATTGTCAGGTTGCTACATCTACTACAACACAAATATTGTCAACAGTTACCAGAATTCAGACGATCAGGAAGCACTACAAGCAGACTACGAGCGCACACTGAAAAAATATGAATTCATTGCTCAACCGCAAATTACAGCGATGGACATGAACATCGAGATCTATCCAAAGGAGCGTGATTATTCCGCGGAAGGAATTTACACCATGAAGAATTTTACTAATGAAACGATTACGCATATTCATATTCAATTGGATCCCTCTCAGGATTCCCACCATGAATATGTGCGAATCCCCAATGGCTCAGTGATTGAGGAGAGTTTTGACAATTTCAACTACTTCATACATAAATTGGATCAACCAATGCAGCCAGGTGACTCCGCCACACTGGAATTCAAATTGATCTACGAAACCTCAGGATTTAAAGAATCTGGGTCTAACACCGGAATTGTTTACAATGGAAGTTTCATTAACAACCAGAGCTTTCCAAGCATTGGATACAATACTGGGAACGAGCTAGGGTCTGACGATGACCGAAAGGACAACGAACTTAAGCCGAAAGAACGACAAATGAAGCGCGACAACCCCATCGGCTTAGCGCAGAACTTCTTCACAGACGACTCTCATGGAATAGATTTTGAAATCGTGATTGGAACTTCACCGGATCAAATCGCGGTAGCACCAGGCTATCTGCAGAAAGAATGGGAAGAAAATGGACGAAAATACTACCATTATAAAATGGATCAGAAAATGATCCCTTTCTTCAATGTTGTGTCCGCACGGTATACCATGGTCGACGACAAGACCTCCATCCTTGTTGATTCGACTGAAAAAGAGATCAATTTGGAGATATACTACCATGAGGGACATGAATATAATCTGGAAAGCATGATGAAAGGCATGAAGCATTCATTTGCGTACTTCTCGGAAAATTTCAGCCCTTACCAATACCGGCAAATGCGAATTCTCGAGTTTCCAAGGTATTCAAACTTTGCGCAGTCTTTCGCCAATACGGTTCCCTTTTCCGAAGGAATCGGTTTCATGGTCAAGGTGGAAGATGATGATGATGTAGACGTCACTTACTTTGTGACAGCCCATGAGCTGGCCCACCAGTGGTGGGGTCATCAGGTCGTTCCTGCCAACGTGCAGGGAGGAGCAGTACTTTCCGAAACTTTGGCCCAGTATTCTGCGCTTATGGTTATGAAGAGAGAGTATCCTGAGCAGCATCTCAAAGAGTTCTTGAAGGAAGAATTGGATCGCTATCTGCGAGGCAGAACTTTCGAGCAGAAAAAAGAAATGCCGCTCGCCTTAGCAGAGAATCAGAACTACATCCATTATGGAAAGGGAGCCAACATCATGTATGCACTTCAGGACTACATTGGAGAGGATAGTGTTAATGCTGCTCTTAAACGCTTTGTTGGCAAATGGGGAATGAATTCATTCGAACGAAATGGACGCTATGCTACTACCATTGATCTTGTGAATAATCTTCGCGCAGTCACCCCTGACTCAATGCAATATGTCATGACCGATTTCTTTGATGTAATCACCCTCTTTGAAAATAAGATAAATACTGCCGCGTACACTGAGGTGGCTGAGGACCAATATGAACTGACTCTCGACATCCAAACCAAGAAGATGCAAGCGGATAGTCTGGGGTATGAATCTGAAGTCCCAATGAATTATTGGATCGATGTGGGAGTTTATGCAGAAGACGAGGAAGGCGACGAGAAATTGATCTACCTGAAAAAGCATTATTTCTCAGAAAGTCAATCTGAAGTAAAGGTGATTGTGGATCAAAAGCCTGTAAATGTTGGGATCGATCCATTGAACAAACTAATTGATAGAAATCCAGAGGACAATACCAAACGCCCTAGTCAGGAATCGTCCACTTAGGAAGATGATCGACGATAGTTTTATCCTATTTTGGACAAGAATCATCATAAAATACCCAAAAGTGGGTATTGACATAGAGCGGAGCATCTAGCAGTTTTGTATAGGATCGACGAAAAACTATCGCCTATGAATCGATTTCAAAACTTGGCCTATTCAATGGAATATGCCATGCTGATTATCAAGGTCGGCTTACTTGTCTTCATTTTGACTTTGCTAATCAGCTAAGACGCTCTGTAGACTACCACTACGTATGTTAAACATTTAAATGAAAGGACATCTCTTGATGTCCTTTTTTATTAGCTGAAATCCTACCTTTATCCAAAATGAACATCATGAAAAAATATGACCACATCATTGTCGGAACAGGTCAAGCAACCGGCACTTTGCTGGGAGGACTCGTCCCATCCGGAGATTCCATCGCAGTAATCGAAGGAAATAAGGTGGGAGGCAGTTGTGTCAATTATGGATGTACCCCAACCAAAACGATGGTAGCCTCAGCAAAAGCTATTCATCAATCCACCAGGGGAGACTTTTTTGGATTTGAGGCTTCTCCCATTGTCAATTTTGATCGAATCATGGAACGCATGAATGAAGTAAGAACTGCTTCTTCAAGTGGACTAACCAACTGGATGGAATCCACAAAAAATGTCCACCTGATTCGTGACTGGGCTGCCTTTGAAGAAGATAATGTTCTGAAAGTTGGAGATAAACGAATCCAGGGGGAAAAAATTTATTTGAACGTGGGCACAAGACCTGTCGCACCTCCAATCAGCGGAATAGAATCCATCGATTGGATGGATAGTGCAAAGCTCCTTGAACTCCAGGAAGTACCGGAGCACCTACTGATCATCGGTGGAGGTTATATCGGTGTAGAGTTTGCCCAAGTATTTCGCAGACTTGGATCGAGGATTACCATCGTTCAGCGAGGGAGTCAACTTATGCCACAGG
This sequence comes from uncultured Roseivirgaceae bacterium, assembly GCA_964591785.1. GTDB lineage: Bacteria > Bacteroidota > Bacteroidia > Cytophagales > Cyclobacteriaceae > Ekhidna. Next base: position 1,267 of record CAZQDI010000023.1, on the reverse strand, counting down.
AAGATGAAGATGTTGCAAAGGCAATTGAACAATTTCTGATTGATGAAGGAATTACCATTTTGAAAAATACAGGAGCCAGGAAGGTAGAAAAAATCAATGGCAAAGTGATTTTAGATGTGGATCAAAATGGAAACCAAAAGGTTATTCAGGGTTCACATCTGCTGATCGCAGCAGGAAGAAAGCCAAATTCAGACAACTTACAATTAGAAAATACCTCCATTCAAATGGACGAAAGAGGATTCATTCAGGTAGATGAACATTGCAGAACTTCAGCAGAAAATGTCTTTGCCGTCGGTGATGTAAATGGGCATGGTGCCTTTACCCATACCGCAGTTAATGATGGTGAAATCGTACTTGATTTGATGCGTGGGGGACCAAGAAGAATTTCATCACGAATACCGATTTACGGGCTCTTTACTGATCCCCCACTAGGTAGAGTTGGATTGAGCGAAAAAGCAGCACTGGCTACCGGCCGTAAAATCTTGAAAGCAACAAAACCCATGAAACATATTAGCCGGGCAAAAGAGATGGGCGAAACAAATGGATTTGCTAAACTTCTGGTGGATGCCGAATCAGATCATATCCTGGGAGCCGCTATCCTGGGACCTGGAGGAGATGAAATCATCAACATGTTTGCTGCAATTATGCATAGTAATATACCTTGCAAGAAATATCGTGAGGTGGTTCTAGTACACCCGACCGTGTCCGAACTGATGCCTTACGTTTTAGACGGACTTCAACCCATTAACTGAACATGAAACTACTTAAGAAAGCCCTTATCATCCTGGCACTCATCATTATTGTCGCATATCTTGGAATTTCTTACATGCTATCCAATCGCGTCTTGACTCCCAATAGTTCCATGGAAAAGACCATCGCTGACATGCCCGTATATTGGAATACTACTTTTGAAGAAATGATGGCGTTACTACCGGAGCCAGAAGACATTAGCATCGAGGGTTTTGAAGGTGTTGCGTTAGAAGGAAAATACTTCGATGTGTCAGACACCGATAAGTGTCTTTTCATCTTTGTGCATGGATGGGGAACCACCTGGGCCAATATGTTAAAATACTACCCCATGGTAGGCGACTGCGGCTGTGATGTATTAATGTACGATCATCGAGTTCACGGAGCCAGCGGTGGAGACTATCCAACTGGTGGTTTGAAAGAAGCAGAAGACCTATTAAAGGTCACCGAATGGGCAAGTAACACAAAAGGGTTTCGTTGGGATCAGATGGCCTGGCTGGGAAGTTCTTGGGGTGCTGCT
>CAZQDI010000022.1:34515-35071 GCA_964591785.1 uncultured Roseivirgaceae bacterium | reverse complement strand
TTGTGAACCTTACCGAAATATTTAGATTAAATATTTCAAATATGTTTAATTTGCAAAGATCATAATTGTTTATGATTGATAGTCACCAATAGTAACCCAGTATCGTTTGAGCACTATACTTTTAAATTTTTTTCTAGTAGTAGTAGGTTTTGTACTTCTGATCAAGGGAGCTGACTATCTGGTGAACGGCGCCTCCTCACTAGCAAAAAGATTTAATGTATCAGATATCGCCATAGGTTTGACCGTGGTTGCAATGGGAACCTCGGCCCCAGAATTGGTCGTAAATATTATTTCCGGGTCTCGGGAAGCTGGGGGTGCAGGAAACGAATTGGTTTTTGGAAATATCATTGGCTCCAACATCTTCAATATTTTTCTAATACTTGGCATTTCAAGTATTATTTACCCGCTTACCGTAGAACGAAATGCACTTTGGAAAGAAGTCCCCTATTCGCTTCTTGCCACCTTCGTGTTTTTTGTACTTGTAAATGATGCCCTGTTCTTTGATTCAGATCAAAGTGGTCTCGATACGAAAGATGGTCTCATACTGCTGATCATG
>CAZQDI010000022.1:0-34505 GCA_964591785.1 uncultured Roseivirgaceae bacterium | reverse complement strand
ATATTCGGAGAAATCCGGAGTCAGAGGTCGAGGATATTGAAGTACATAGTAATCTTAAAACAACACTAATGATCGCTTTCGGCATTGCAGGCCTCGTCTTTGGAGGAAACCTAATTGTCGACAATGCTACCTCAATAGCTAAATCCTTTGGTGTTAGTGATAAGATGATTGGCTTGACTATTCTAGCTGCTGGTACTTCCTTACCAGAATTAGCCACTTCAGCAGTTGCAGCATATCACAAGAAATCTGATTTGGCGGTTGGCAATATCGTGGGATCTAATATTTTCAATCTACTTCTTGTTCTTGGAGCCACCTCAATGATTCATGCTCCGTTGATCTACAACCCTTCGCTCAATACAGACTTATACATTGTGATGATTGGAACCTTCATGCTATTCCTTTTCATGTTTACTCTTAATAAATTTAAGCTGGATAGAGCTGAAGGAATGGTATACCTGATTGGCTTTTTGGCCTATTCATATTATCTCTTTGTGAGAGAAAACATACTTCCTGGCTTCTTTTAAAATTTAGAACTTATGTTTCCTACAGTGAATCCCACTACTACCAAGTCGTGGGAATTTTTATGTGAATTAGCGACTAAAGATACTGGCGATATCAGGAACTTATTTAAGGACCACAATCGATTTACGGACTTTAGTTTTGAGGACGGAGATTTTCTGTTTGATTTCTCTAAGAACAACGTTTCAAAAGAAATCTTGAGTGCACTTCTTAACCTAGCAAAAGAATGCGACCTTGACTCTGCAATCAATGCGAAATTTCAGGGAGAAGCAATCAATGCTACGGAGAATAGAGCTGTTCTTCATACCGCATTGAGGAAGTTGACTGGCAAAGACGATAAATCCATTCAGGTCAAAAAAGAACTGCAGAAGATTAAGGGATTTTCAGAAAAGCTACTCAATGGGGATCATATAGGATATTCTGGAAAACAAATAAAAGACATTGTTAATATTGGAATTGGTGGTTCGGACCTTGGTCCCAAAATGGTTGCCAACGCGCTAAGAGGTTACTGGTCTACTATTCGACCACGTTTTATTTCCAACGTTGATGCCGAACAGCTAACTGAAGAACTAGAAGGTCTTAATCCAGAGACTACCTTGTTCATTATAGCGTCAAAAACCTTTACTACCCAGGAAACAATGACCAACGCAGGCACGGCAAAGGAATGGTTTCTTATCAACGGTGGTTCCGAGTCTGAAATTTCAAAACACTTTGTTGCGGTAAGCACAAATGAACAGGCAGTAAATGAATTTGGAATTGATTCTGCAAACATGTTTGAGTTCTGGGATTGGGTTGGCGGAAGGTACTCGCTTTGGTCTGCCATTGGGCTTAGTATTGCTTGCTCATGCGGATACGACGCTTTTGAAGAGTTGTTACAAGGTGCCCATGACATGGACGAGCATTTCAGGGAAGCTAGTTTTGAGCATAACCTGCCTGTACTCTCAGCCCTTGTTGGTATTTGGTACAATAACTTCCTGGGTTATGAATCAGTTGCTATTCTACCTTATGATCACCGATTGAGGTTTTTACCAGCTTATCTTCAGCAAGCTGATATGGAAAGCAATGGCAAATACATTAGTCGAGAAGCAAAGAAAATCACCTACGATTCTGGTCCAATAATTTGGGGTGAGCCCGGGACAAATGGACAGCACGCCTTTTATCAACTTATTCACCAGGGTACTAAAATAATCCCAACAGAATTTATTGCATTTGTCAATCCAGGACACAAAGAACAAGATCATCACGATAAACTCCTGGCAAATTTTTTTGCTCAGACAGAGGCACTTCTCAATGGGAAAACTGAAGCTCAAGTCAGGAGAGAGATGGGCCATAATGTCCAAGAAGATTTAATTCCATTTAAGGTATTCGAAGGAAATCGTCCTTCCACCTCTATCCTAATCAAAGAGTTGACACCCTTTAACCTAGGTAAATTGATCGCCTACTATGAGCATAAAATCTTTGTTCAAGGCGTGATTTGGAATATTTTTAGCTTCGACCAGTGGGGAGTTGAACTTGGCAAACAACTTGCAAAACCAATTCTAAGTGAGATAAAAAGTGGTGAAAATGGTTCTCATGATCAATCGACTTTGGGCCTACTTTCTTTTCACAAATCCATGCGTAAATAGCTAGCTATTATTCCGGTTGCCACCCCTACATTCAAAGATTCAGATTGCCCTATTTTAGGAATAGCAATTTGCTGAACAATCAATTCTTTGAGCTCTTTTCTGATACCTTGCGACTCACTTCCCATGACAAAAACACCCGGAGCCTGCAAGCGGCAGCTGTAAATATTAGTACCGTACATGTCTGCTCCGTAGATCGGCAAATCTAATGAGCCAATAAAATCTACTAAATCCCCATAGAAGACCTCTAGACGGGTAAAAGACCCCATCGTGCTAGAGATGGTCTTAGGGTTATAAAAATCAGCACAGTCTTTGGAGCAAAGTAGCTGCTTAAATCCAAACCAGTCAAGCGTACGGATAATAGTGCCAAGATTACCCGGATCGCTCACGCCATCTAGTGCAAATAACGAATCAGAACCCTGGTAGCGAAAAACACGCTCCTCCTTCATTTGAACTACCGCTAATACCGCATTATTGGATTTGAAAGCTCCTAACTGGGATAGCGTCTCCTCTGAAACAATTTCTGACCTAATATTTGAATCTATGACTCTTAGGTCTGCAAATGCTTTGGTGGCTAGGACCAACTGAACCTTGAAGTCGGATCGCAGTAGTTCAGAAACATTCTTTTCACCTTCCACAAGAAATAGTTTTTCCCGCGTCCTGTACTTCTTAATTTTGAGTGATTGTATAAATTTCTGTTCTTTCTTAGAGAGCATTACGATTGAAGCGATTTCTTAAACTAAACCAAATATCATTATTTGCCGGAATTTTCCTGTCATCATGCCTTGGCTCCAAATTTCTCGAAAACAATGAACAAATCCTTGCAAAGCAAAACATTGAAGGGATTGAAGGGAGCTTAAGAGATGATGCTTTCGGGTTACTACCAAGTCAAAAAAATACCAGATTCTTCGGTACTCCCTTTACCCACTTAACCCATATCTACATGCTTGGCCAAAATGGAGTCTCATTTGGTCCTAAAATAGCCAGGAAAGAAATGCGCCTGAATGATAAACTGGAGACGCTTCGTTTGAGAATTCAGGAGTCAGAGGAGAGTAAAAGGGAGAAAATGAAAGTGAGGTTGAATCAATATGCTTCCCAAAAAGCTGCAAAAATTGATAAAAAAAGAAATAGTAAGCCATTCATAATAATTCCGGGTTTCAACAAAGACAAAGCAAAAGCTCAGGAACGAGAAATCATTCAGCTCTATGAAAAAAAACTAGCACAGACTATAAAAGAGAAAAAAAAGAATAAGATCAGAGCCAAAAGAGCCAGAAAACTTGACAGGAAAAGAAGAAAGATCAATCAAGGAAATCAAATCATGCGATGGGGTGAGCCGCTTTCCATTTACTCTCACAACAATGCACGAGTAGCAGCCGAGGACATAAAAAACTACCTTTATTCCAAAGGCTTCTTTCAGTCGGAGGTAACAATAGACACAATTGATGCTCGCAACCTCGCCGGATTTAAACGCACAAAAATTGAACTCAGAAATTGGTTTAGCCGAATTGCAGGTGCCAAGAATAGATATATCAATCTTGAATTTCAAGTAGATAAGAAACACAGATATGTAATCGATTCGATCGAACACATCGTTGAAGACGCAGCATTATCCCAACTGATCAATGATAATATTGAAAACCTGCCTTTGAAGAAAGGGTTTTACGATCAAGACAAGCTATCGGCAGAAAGAGACTATATCTACAATCTAGCGATCAATAACGGGTACTATGAGTTTTCTAAACAATTCATATCCTTTCAAATAGATTCTACTCTTTTGGGTCAAGATACGCTCTATATCCGTGAGTTGATTTCAAATCCTGCCGATCAGAACAAACACAAGGTTTTTGAACTGGACTCCATCGTATTCGTGTCTGAGGCCGGAACAGGTGGTCTCAAAAGAACTGAATCAACTTTCGACAATATCACTTTCAGTTTTGGAAAAAAGAAGTATCCGGAGAAAATTCTGGATTGGCGTATTCCTATAGAAATTGGAGAGAAGTATAGTAGAGATCAAACCATAGAGACACAAAGACAACTCTCCTTGCTAGACAATTTTAAGTTTGTGAATATCAATTACGATACGACCGGTGGGAAATTCGTAGCCAATATATTCACCTCTCCCTTTGAGAAATTTCAGACGTCCAGCGAGTTTGGATTAAGTAGTACTCAAGGGAGTCAGGGAGTCGGAAACCCGGGGCCTTTCTTTAATGTAAATCTCAAAAACAGAAATACCTTTCATCGCTTAGAGATCATAAGTTTAGATCTGAATGCGAAGTTGCAAGATCTTAGCCAGGTGCAGGAGGATATTGATAGTGACTTATCAGGAGCCTACACCAGTAGACAGATCGGCGGTGAGTTGTCGTTTAGCTTCCCTCAATTTGTATTTCCAATTGGGAATACATATCAAAATCTAATAGGGAAGTATAACCCAACAACAAGGGTGTCTTTTGGTGTAGTTTTTGAAGATCGTGTGGAAGAATATACAAGACTGGAATATAGTGGTGCAATAGCTTACAGCTGGCAGATCAGGGATCGGATAAGGTATACCATTACACCATCTAGAATTAGATGGATTGATTCACAGAACACCTCTGACTTTCAAATTTTCATTGACTCTCTTATCGTCGACAGAAATCCATATGCTAATGCATTTAGATCGGCAGTAGTCAGCAGTAGCTCCTTTGAAAGGATCCAAAACTTTGGCAACTATTCATCGGGAAGCGATGGTGCCTTTATGAGAGCCTACTTTGAATTTGGAGGGCAGTTCAACAAACTACTTTCATCCTCTTTTTTTGGAGATGAGCTAGAAGAATTTAGTTACATAAAAACAAATTTAGATCTGCGAAGAATTAATCGATTGAGTAGCAAATACAATCTGGCCTACCGCCTAAATCTTGGCTTTGCATATCCATTTGGAGATAACCGAGGTCTTCCATATGATGGATACTTCTATGCGGGAGGAAGTAGTAGTATTCGAGGGTGGCGTCCAAGGCGACTAGGCCCCGGGTCTTCCGTAACCTTTATTAGGGATGAAAACGGAGAGCCTACCAATACAATTAATGATGAAATAGAACAACCCGGGGAGATTCTTATTGAATCCTCGATAGAGTTGAGGCGAGACTTAGTTGGGTTTGTGGAAGGTGCCTTGTTTTTAGATGCTGGGAATGTATGGCGAGTGGAAAACAACACAGGAGATGCAAATGGCAGAAGTGCCGTGTTTAGGGTTGATAGCTTTATCAATCAGATGGCAGTTGCAGGTGGTGGGGGCATTCGATTCGATTTACAGTTTCTGATCCTAAGATTTGATTTGGGAGTCAAACTTGTGGATCCGGCGAAGGACATCGGCAATCGATTTGTGGGTAAAAATATTTTCACCAACTTCCAGGACAACTCAGAAATTAATATTGGAATCGGATATCCATTTTGAATGAAAGAAATAACCAAAGAAGAAATTACTAACCAATTTCGAACACTGCAGGATCAAATATGCCAAGGCGTGGAGAAATTGGATGAAGAAACGGTTTTTGAAGAAGACCTTTGGACTCGACCGGAAGGAGGTGGCGGAAGGACTCGAATTATTCAAAATGGTGGTTTGCTTGAAAAGGGTGGAGTAAACTTCTCCGCTGTAGAAGGGGAAACTCCTAAGAAGATCATCGAAGCACTAAAACTGCCAAAATCAGATTTCTTCGCCAGTGGGGTATCCATCGTATTGCACCCTCAGAACCCTTGGGTTCCAATCATTCATATGAATATTCGATACTTTGAAATGAGTAGTGGAGTTTGGTGGTTCGGTGGCGGAATCGACCTAACTCCACACTACATTGAAAAGAACCAAGCAAAGAAGTTTCACTTGAAACTTAAATCCATCTGCGATAAGCATCATTCATCCTATTACTCAAAATTTAAGGTATGGGCTGATGACTATTTTTACATTCCTCACAGGAACGAAACTAGAGGCATAGGAGGTATTTTTTTTGATCGACTTTCAGAAAGTGAAGCATTCACCAAAAACTCACGCTGGAGCTTTGTGAAAGAAGTTGGAGATGCTTTCTTGCCAGTCTACTCGGAAGCAGTGGATGGTCTAAAGGATCGAAAATGGACCAGGGAAGACAAAGAATGGCAAAAGATTCGAAGAGGAAGATATGTAGAATTTAATTTGGTTCATGATAAAGGAACCAAATTTGGCTTGGATACCAACGGGAGAACAGAGTCGATCTTAATGAGCTTACCCCCTGAGGCCAATTGGGCTTATGAGCATAAGCCCAACACGATTGAACAAAAAAATACCCTTTCTCTATTGAAAAAGGGCATAGATTGGGTTGGTAGTTAGCTTACTAAAGCATATTGAATTTTTCCATTAACGACTCCTTATAAGAAGCTCCTATCGAGAAGTTCTTTTCACCAATGTATACTTGAAGGTCTTCAATACGATTGATTTTCGTCCGATTGATGATATAACTTCTATGAACTCTACTGAATATGCTCTCCGGAAGTCTTTTTTCAATCCCTTTCATTGTGTGATGAACAATGTGCTTTCTTCCCACCTCAGTATTGAAAATCACATAGTCAGCCAGAGCTTCCACAAATAAGATATTATCGTAAGCCAGTCGATACAATTTGCCGTCACTTTTAGCGTAGATATGGTCTTCCTTCTCAGCAAGAATCTGTTCTTTCTTGAGATTCTCTTTTACTTTATTTGCGGCTTTTAAGAATCTTTCATACTCTACTGGCTTCACCAGGTAATCTGCCACAGAGTCTTCAAAGGCTTCAGATGCATATTCCTTCTTTGATGTAACCAGAATAACATTATATGCCTTCTGTAAGGATTTGACCAATTCAAGCCCACTCATTCCCGGCATTTCAATATCAAGAAAAACGACATCAACATCATTGGAGCTTTCTCCCAATAAGATATCAGATGCTTCCTTGGTGTTATCTAGATCATGCGAAAGTGTTAAAAAATCAGTTTTGTCAATAAACTTGTTGATTACCAGACGAGACATTTTGTCGTCATCAACAACCATGCAATTCAGTGCCATTAGTTACGATTTATGATTTGGTGAATGTACTTTCCTATTATATCAAATTCAATATTTACGATATCTCCCTCGGCTAGTTGATGAAAGTTGGTATATTCAAATGTATAAGGAATTATTGCAACAGAAAAGTTTAATCCATCTACATTGAAACAAGTGAGGCTAGTTCCATTGATACAGATACTTCCTTTTTCTACGATTAAGCCTTGATTTCTTAGTTTGAAGGTGAATATCCAGCTACCGCTCTGATCCAATATTTCTGTCACTTCTGCGACGGTATCCACATGACCTTGTACAATGTGACCATCGAAACGAGCATCCACCTTCATACAGCGCTCCAAGTTAATTTGATCACCCACACTTAATAATCCAAGATTTGATTTTTTAAGGGTTTCATCAATCGCTGTGACCCAGTGAAATTCATCAGTGGCAGATGTTACTGTAAGACAGACTCCATTATGGGAAACACTCTGATCAATTTTTAACTCGTTTGAAATGGGAGATGAGACACGAAAATGCACATTCGAACCTTCACTTTTCGTCTCTATCAATTTACCCGTTGTTTCAATTATACCTGTAAACACCCTGTACTAACTTTAGCCTCAAAATAAATGAATTGGAAGATACCTACAAGCATAAGGGGTTAAGGAAACAATTAGTTAAGGAAATCGAAAAAAAAGGGATTACCGACCAGAATGTGATTTCTGCCATCGGAAAGATCCCCAGACATTTCTTTTTTGACAAGATTTTTGAAAATCATGCCTATGAAGACAAAGCCTTTCCAATTGAAGCTGGTCAAACCATCAGCCAGCCTTTTACTGTAGCATTCCAAAGTGAAAAATTGGGAGTTAAGCCTGGTGATAAGATCTTGGAAATTGGTACAGGTTCAGGCTACCAGTCATGCGTATTAGTCGAGCTTGGAGCAGAGGTATACTCAATAGAATATCAAAAAAAGCTTTATCAGAAGGTGATCAGATTTCTCCCTTCAATAGGCTATCAACCCCACATTTATCATGGTGATGGATCCTTGGGAATGGAACGCTTTGCTCCCTATGATGGAATTATTGTCACAGCTGGTGCCCCCGCAGTGCCAAAAGAACTAATGTTACAACTAAAAACTGGAGGCAGGCTTGTAATTCCGGTGGGAGATGAAAAGCTACAGTCAATGCTGGTTATCACCAGAATAAAAGACAATAAATTCAAGAAGGAAGAGTTTGAACATTTCAGCTTTGTACCTTTGCGCGGAGAAAAAGGGCGTTCTTAAACTGGAACAAGGAAAATGAAAAAAATAAAGAAATGCAAGGAGTCGTTGGTAACGATGACTGAGCTAGTGCTCCCAAACGACACCAATGGTCTGGATAACTTGATGGGTGGAAGACTTATGCATTGGATGGACATAGCAGCCGCTGTCGCCGCTCAAAAACATTCCAACAGAATTGTTGTAACAGCATCTGTAGATAACATTTCCTTTTCAGAACCAATTAGAAAAAGTAATACCGTCACCATTACTGCCTTTGTGACCAGAGCCTTTTCTTCTTCGATGGAAGTATATATGGAAGTCACTGCAGAGGACATTCCTGCAGACAAAAAAGTACATACTAATAAAGCATTTTTCACATTTGTAGCCGTAGATCAATCTGGCAAGCCCATCACCATCCCGGAAGTAGAGCCCGAAACAAAACTGGAAAAGGAACTATATGAAGGCGCTTTAAGGAGAAGGCAATTAAGGCTAGTACTAAGTGGCAGAATGAAACCTAGTGAGGCAAAAGAACTGAAGTCGATCTTTGATATCTAGAAATTATGATGGATCATGAACATCTCCACCTATTGATCAATGAAGAGATTTACCAAATTGGTAATGATTCGTTCGAATCTCCGGATATGGCCGTGCAAGTTCCTGAGAAGAAGCCGGAAATAAAGCAAACAAGTACTGTTCAGGAATCAACAAAAACGCCATCAGATCCTAAAAGCGTTTCAGCCCGCATAGATGAAGTGATCCCTGTAGCAATTTTTCATGAGACAACTGAAGAAAGTGAATTGATACTTCTACAAAAAATTATCGACGCCTGCGGCCTTGAAACCACCAGCTATCAAGTTTTCGCCAACGGGTTTAATAAAGAAGTAAAATTCAAGAAAGCTTTGGTATTCGTTTCTTCTTCCAAATCCTACTACGAGCCAATACCCTATCAAAAAAGCCACATTCTTTGTTCGAGACCTCTAAAAGAAATCCAGAATAATCAACAAGAGAAGATGAAGCTCTGGACTGCGCTTAAAAACTACTTGTAAAACACAATCCAAAGAAGTTTAGTACTCAAGCTCGGATGTGTGGTTGGTATTTTCCAACATAGAATTCTTCTCATCATTCCAACGATCTTGAAGAATGCGTTTGACTTCATCCAAGGAGGTGTACAACTGTTCGTAGGAATCGATCACAAAATATTGTGTCTGAAATTTGTCCTTTTTGTAAGGGGTGTCAATAATTCTGGCCACATCAAAGGGATATTTCGCAACTTGACCGCTCAAGGAAAATTGAGTCTCCCCCCTACTCGATAAAATCCCCGCACCATAAATTCTGAGACCACCTTCCTCTTGAATGAGACCGAATTCGACGGTATACCAATAAACCCGGGAAAGTAATTCTATTGCATATTCATTTCCGACATAATTCAACCCTATACTACCAAGCTTTTCCAGAAAATTGACAAAATACTGATTAGTCAGTAGTGGTACATGAGCAAAGACATCATGAAACATGTCCGGCTCCTCAAGGTATTCCAACTCCTTCATTTTCCTCAGCCAGGAGGTAGCTGGAAATTTTCTATCTGCCAATAGTTCAAAAAAAGTGTGGTCCGGCACGATGCCTGCTACTACCTCCAGTTCCCAACCTGTGCTGGCACGTAATATCCTATTGGTGTCCTCAAAGTTTGGGATAATTCCAGTCTCAAAATCAGCATCTTTTAAACCTTTCAAATAGGCAACTGAAGCATGATCCGGAAAAAGCGCTATTTGCCGATTGAACAAAATCTTCCACACCTGAAAATCCTCCTCTGTATATTGATCGTACTCCTGCTTCAATTACGCGATCTCTTTAAGTTTCTCAATTTTGTTAACTAGTCTTTTCGCCTCGTTGAAATCCAATGTCTGTTGGCCATCAGAAAAAGCTTCTTCTGGCTTGCAGTGTGTTTCAAAAATGACCCCGTCCGCCCCCGCCACAGTCGCTGCCATCGCCACAGGACCCACATGGTCACGAATTCCAATCCCATGTGAAGGATCGGCTATGACTGGTAGATGACTCTTTTGTTTAAGTATTGGAATAGCATTAATGTCAAATGTATTTCGGGAAGCTTTTTCATAAGTACGTATTCCCCGCTCGCAAAGCAACAGCCTTTCATTTCCTCCAGAAAATACATACTCCGCACTCTGAAGTAATTCATCAATAGTTCCCGAAATTCCACGCTTTATCATTACCGGTTTATCAACTTTACCTAGTTCATCCAGCAAATTGAAATTCTGGGTATTTCTTGCTCCTACCTGAAAAATATCTACGAAATCATACATCTGATCAATCTGTGAAACCTGCATCACTTCTGTCACTATTTTGATTCCATTTTCCTTGGCCAGCTTATGCCAAAGCTTCAAGCCCTCAATTCCTAAACCTCTAAACGAGTAGGGCGAGCTTCTGGGCTTAAAGACTCCACCTCGCATCATTTTGATGTTGTTTTCCTTCAAAAAATGAATCGTATCCAGAATATTTTCCTCTCCCTCAATGCTACAAGGCCCAGCCATTAGAGCAAAGTTTCCACCCCCTATTTTTACATCATCACCAAGGTCAATGATGGTTTCATTGACCTTCCATTTGGCTGATACCAGCTTAAAGTCGTCCGAAACGATGTGGATATCCTTAATGCCATCCAAGTGGCCAATACTTCGAATATCAAAGGCTTTCTTCCCAGTCCCTACAATGTATTTTCCGAATTGTGTTTCTACTTCAGTTGTCTTGTACTTAAGAGAAGTGAGCGTTTTTGCAACTTCCTGCACTAGTTTGGTATTCGAATCTTTTTCAAGCTGTATGATCATGTTCCTTTAATCTTATGGACAAATTTTCTTATTGCGGTATCGGAAGCATCCGTTCCCAACTGATTGATAAAAGCACTTCCAATGATGGCTCCATCAGCATAGATACATGCCTTAGTGAAGGATTCGTGGTCTGAAATTCCAAACCCAATGAGTCTTGGATTGCTCAGGCCCATTTCATTGATGCGTTCAAAGTATTTGACTTGCTCTGCCCGAATGCCTTGTTTGGCTCCGGTTATGCTGGAAGAGGAAACCATGTAGATAAATCCGCTTGATTGCCGATCTATTGCTTCAATCCGATCTGGATGCGTATTTGGACTAATGAGAAAAATATTGTGTAAACCATGTGTACTAAAGAGTGCCTCGAATTCAGTCAAATATTCCTTCATCGGGAGATCTGGCAGGATCACCCCATCAATACCCACTCGTTGACATTCAGAACAAAATTTTTCTATCCCAAATTGAATAATTGGATTGATGTAGCCCATGAGCAATACAGGAACCCGTACATCCTTTCGTAATTCACTAAGCTGTTCGAACAAGACGGACAAAGTCATTCCGTTTTCTAGCGCTTTCATTGAACTTTGCTGAATCGTGGGTCCGTCAGCAATCGGGTCCGAGAACGGAATTCCGATTTCCAACATATCCGCACCACCTTGCTGTAAATTTTTCGCAACGCGAAGTGTATCGCCTAATTCCGGATAGCCTGCCGTGTAGTACACGTTTAGCAGTCCCCGTTTGGTTTCAAAAGCTTCGTCAATTCGATTTGTTGTGCTTGCTTCCATAGAATAGTTATGGTTAATATTTTCCCCATTTGATGTAAGTCTCTAAGTCCTTATCCCCCCTACCAGACAAATTGAGAACAACTACTTCGTCGTGGTCAAAGTACTTTTTGCTAAGTACTGAAAGAGCATGCGAGGTCTCTATCGCCGGGATGATTCCTTCCAATCTACTTAACTCAATCCCGGCAATCATCGCTTCCTCATCAGTGATCGCGAAAAATTCCCCTCTACCTGAGTCGAATAGATGTGCGTGCAAGGGGCCAATTCCCGGATAATCAAGCCCTGCAGAAATGCTGTAAGGCTCCACAACCTGACCATCCTCCGTCTGCATCAATAGAGTCTTACTGCCGTGCAACACACCTGACTTTCCTAAGTGGGTAGTTGCTGCCGACTGTCCACTGGCTACTCCCATTCCCGCAGCCTCTGCCGCAATCAGGTTTACATCTTTATTTTCTAGAAAATGATAGAAAGCACCTGCTGCATTGCTGCCACCACCCACGCAGGCAATAACATGATCAGGATAATTCCTACCCTCAGCCTCCTGAAGCTGCCATTGGATCTCTTCGCTGATTACTGACTGAAATTTGGCGACCATATCAGGATAAGGATGAGGCCCCACAACCGAACCAATGATGTAATGGGTGTCCTCAGGATTATTGATCCAATGCCGCATGGCCTCATTGGTCGCATCCTTCAACGTTTTGCTGCCAGAAATCGCAGGTTTGACTTCTGCGCCTAATATCTTCATTCGCTCAACGTTAGGCTTTTGTCGTGCCATATCTATTTCGCCCATGTACACCACGCATTCCATACCCATAAGTGCGCAAACTGTAGCAGTGGCAACTCCATGTTGTCCAGCACCGGTTTCAGCAATGATTTTGTCTTTCCCTAGCTGCTTAGCAAGCAAAATCTGACCTACCGTATTATTTACTTTATGTGCTCCCGTATGGCATAAATCTTCTCGCTTCAAGTAAATCTTCGTTTGATATCTTTCGGAGAGTCTTTCCGCAAAATACAGTGGCGTTGGCCGCCCAACGTAGGTCTTTAGCAGATGATCAAATGACTCCTTGAAGGAGCTGGATTCCACTATTTCCAGGTACCTTTCTTCAAGTTGATTAATATTTGGGAATAACATTTCCGGGATGTATGCACCACCAAACTTCCCATAGTATCCATTTTTGTCGACCTGATAGTTCATAATTCCGCTTTTAGTTTTTCAATCAAATTCAAGTCCTTTAATCCCGGCTCAATTTCAAATTTACTGTTGACATCTAACCCTACCAGTTTGGGTAAGTCCATTGATTTGATCAACTCAATATCTTCAATCTTTAACCCTCCGCTCAGGAAGTAAGAAGTTTCATACGGATAGCCTTCCAATACGCTCCAATTGAAATGATGACCTGTCCCTCCATAGATCGCTGCTTTCGTATCAAAAAGGAAAAAATCTGCGAGCTGATCATATTTTTCCAAATTTTCAGGTAATTCATCCAGGATCCTGAATACTTTAATCACTGTCATACCTCTTTGTTTCAGCTTTGCTACCAATTCAGGTGTTTCATCTCCGTGAAGCTGCACAGCGTCAAGTCCATACTTCGTAACTACACTCATAATATCCTCATATTCGGAATTCACAAATACGCCCGTCTTCTGAATGGTTTTGGGGATTAATGTCAGCACATTAGGGTCTAGATCGCATGCATACCGGGGGGATTTCGGAAAGAAAATAAAGCCCAGGTAGTCAGGGCCAATTTCCGATACGCCCAGTATATTTTCAGAATCCCGCATGCCACATACTTTAAGTTTCATGCCTTTTTTATTATCTCAATTTCAGGATTCAACTTTAAGAGGTAGGCAACAAACTCATCATTTGACTTCGGTGTAAAGTAGATATCGTCATATTTATGGTAAGTAATGATCACACCACCTCGCGCAAGTCCAAACTTGCGCATTCCAGCCCACTGAGTAACACCAACTTCTATCTTTCGAATACTGCTGATTGGAATACTCCCACTCAAAAAGGCTGATTGATAAGAAATCCTTTTTTCGTCAATCGAGTAATGGGTACCAAAATAGATCCAGAATAAGAAACCAACCACGATAAGGTTGGTCAAATGAATGATGACTCCCAGGCCAGATCCACTCGACTTAGTATGAACCAGCAAGCTTGTAACAAGAAGGACCAACCCGGTACTCATGAACAGCACTCGAAAAAAAATATCTTTCCTTGGGCTAAATCTCATCGTATTTGACTGATAAATTCTTTGGCTGCTTTGCTAGGCCTGCCACTATTCATAAAAGTCTCACCAATCAAAAAACCCTCATATCCATGTGCCTTTAATTGGCTTACAGTTTCAGGAGAATGCAAACCACTTTCGGTTACCTTAACAAATTCTTCAGGTATCTTATTGGCCAAATCAATCGAGGTCTGAGTGTCGGTTTCAAATGTTTTCAAGTTTCGATTGTTCACCCCTATTAGATCTACTTTCTCCGTTACAGACCGCATCAGTTCTTCCTCGCTATGTACTTCCAGCAACACCTCCATGCCTACGCTTCTCGCCAAGTCCGCCAACGCTTCAATTTCTTTCTTAGTAAGTATCGCAGCGATCAGCAGGATTACATCAGCTCCGATAGACTTGGCTTCTAACACCTGATATTCGTCGATCATAAAATCCTTTCTAAGAATTGGACAAAAATTAAAGGACCTAGCGACCGTAAGGTCTTCCGAAGATCCTCCAAAGTACTTATTATCCGTTAGAATGGACAAACCTGAAGCACCTGCTTGCATATAGCCTATAGAAGTACGCTCCACAGAAACATGTTCGTTAATCATTCCCTTAGAAGGAGACCTACGTTTAATTTCTGCGATAACACCAGATTTGTCGGATCTACGGATGTACTTTGAGAGCGCTATCGGTTTTCCCTCAAAATAGACACTCTTTTCAAGAAGTTTGACCGGATACAACTCTTTACGAGAAGCGACTTCTTGTCGCTTGTGTGCTACGATTTCTGCTAGAATATCCATCAACTATTAACGCTTAAAAATGTCTTAAATGAATGAAGTGCTTTTCCGCTTTCCAACGAATCTTTTGCCAGTTCAATTCCAACCAAAATATCTAATTGTCGGGCAGTTGCTATCGCAAGACCAGCATTCACAAGCACAACAGCCTTCTGAACTTCACTTCCTTTGTTGGAAAGAATAGTTTCAAAGATCTTGGCAGCTTCTTCGACCGTCTCTCCTCCATGCAAATCAGCTTGTTCGACTTTCTGAAAGCCCAATGCACCCGGCGCTATAAGTGTTTCAGTAGTGTTTGAAATTAACTTAAAACTCCCGGTAAGAGATACCTCATCATAACCATCCAATGCATGTACGATGGCAAAATTCTTCGTTGTGTTCTGATACAAATACCCATACAGTCTGGCTAACTCAAGACTAAATACTCCAACAAGTTGGTTCGGCGGGAATGCAGGGTTTACCATCGGTCCTAGCATGTTAAAAAAAGTCTTGACCCCCAGCTCTCTTCGAATGGGTCCAACATTCTTCATGGCCGGATGAAATAGTGGAGCATGCATAAAACAGATTCCTGCCTTTTCAATGGACTTTTTCATGACGTCGACGTCGCCGCTAAACTTCACTCCCATAGCCTCCAACACATTAGAGGACCCACTTAATGAGGAAACACCATAGTTGCCATGTTTGGCAACATTTACTCCTGCTCCGGCGACAATGAAAGAGGATATAGTAGAAATATTGAATGTGTTTTTGCCGTCGCCCCCTGTACCACAGACGTCAATGGCGTCGAATCCATCTAAATCCACCGGATTACATAGCTCGAGCATCGCATCCCTAAATCCTTCCAGCTCATGTACAGTAATTGCCCTCATCAAGTAGATGGTCAAAAATGAAGCTACTTGACTCTGATTGTAGTCTCCACTGGCCAAGCCAAAGAGTACCTTCTTTGCCTCATCCCTACTTAATACCTGGTTATCAATTAATCGGTTAAGAATCTCCTTCATAATGCTATCCAATTTTTCATGAGCTGAATCCCATGCTCGGTCATGATCGATTCCGGGTGGAATTGCACACCTCTTACATTATATTTCTTGTGCTTTACTGACATGATATTTCCGTTTTCTGCTACGCTGGTAATCATAAGATCTGACGCTAGCGAGTTTTTGTCAATCACCCAGGAATGGTACCTACATACATTAAAAGACTTCGGAAGTCCCGCAAAAAGCGGGTCTCCGGCGACGACTTCAATGGGTGTAACCATTCCATGGTAGACTTGCGGAAGGTTAAATAGTAAGCTACCAAAAGCTTCTCCGATCGCCTGATGACCCAGACACACACCCAGGATGTTCTTCTCCGAAGCATATCTTTTTATTACTGATGGCATCAGTCCCGCATCCTTGGGAACGCCCGGGCCTGGCGAAAGCAGTATTTGGTCGAAACCCGCAACTTCGTCGATTTCAAATTGGTCATTTCTTCGAATGACCATCTGCGAATCCAGACCCAGCTCTCTGAGAATGTGCACAAGATTGTAGGTAAACGAGTCGTAATTATCTATAACTAAAATCTTCTTCATATCTTCTCTGCTTCGCTTATTGCAAACTCCAATGCTCCAATCTTATTGAAGACTTCTTGAAGTTCATTTCCTGGGATTGATTGCGATACCACACCAGCACCTGCCTGAAATTTTAACTGATTGTTTCGACTCATGAAACTTCGGATCATAATTGCATGATTAAAATTTCCATCAAAGTCCATGAAACCCACCGCTCCACCATAAAAACCTCTGGGCGTTTGTTCATTTTCTTCAATGATCTCCATCGCTCGAATCTTAGGCGCTCCCGAAAGAGTACCTGCAGGAAAAGTCTCAGCAACCAGATCCATAAACGTTGAACCTTCCTTGAGCTTTCCCGTCACTTTCGAAACCAAGTGAATTACATGAGAATAGTATTGGACTTCCTTGTAGGTTTCCACCTTTACTTCTGTACAACTTCTGCTTAGATCATTCCTAGCTAGATCCACCAACATGACATGCTCAGAATCCTCTTTGGGATCTTGCATCAATTGCTTAGCTGCCTCTGAATCTGCCTGATCATTCCCAGTGCGCTTGAAGGTTCCTGCAATCGGATGGATCTCTGCAATTCCATTATTTAGTACAATCTGTGCCTCCGGCGAAGAACCAAATATTCTAAAGTCTCCGTAATCAAAATAAAAAAGGTAAGGGGAAGGATTTACAGAACGCAAAGTTCGGTACACCTGAAACTCATCTCCTTGAAAGGGCAACTTAAAATTTCTGGATAACACTACCTGGAATACATCGCCAATGTGACAATGGTGTATTCCTTTTTGCACCATCTCAAGGTATTCTTCATCACTCTTATTGGAAGACTTATCATCGAGCTTCCGAAAAGGATAGTTGGGAATATTCCGTTGCTGAATCAGAGAAAAAACCTCCTCAAAAAGTTCATCGTCCGGCTGATCTATAAAAGCCTCAATCAAATAGCATTCATTCTTAAAGTGATCAAGGGCAATCACAAACTTGAATAAGTGATATTGACACAATGGGGTTGACTCATCCAGGCTGCTCAGCTCAACATCTCCGAACGAACCCACTGCGTCATAATTGATATACCCAAAAAGACCTGTGTCGATGTATCTCTTTTCTTGAGATTGTCCCAATTCAAAGCTTTCCGCGAAGGCTGCAATTTCCTCCTTTAAGCTGGTGTAGGGACGTTTGGCAACCTGACCCTCTGCCGACAAGAACTCGACCTCGTTGACCTGTACCTTGATATAAGCCAATGGCTGGCAACAGATATAGGAAAAACTATTTTCTGCACCATGGTAATCAGAACTCTCAAGTAAAAAGGAATTTGCAAAACGATCTCTCAACTTCAGGTAGATGCTGACCGGAGTGATGGTGTCTGCAAGCAACTTTCTTTTACGGGTATTTACTACTGTTTTATTCATCGCTTTAAACAAAAAAACCCTGACGATTACTGTCAGGGTTCGATATTCTCTACATAACAGGTTTCATCAACAATTCAATGTATTGCTGCTCCACCACCAGTATGTATTGTTCAATTTCATTAGACCGCTAAGCTAATTGCATTTCAATTTAAAAAACAAAAGGTTCGTTGAATTTTTATCGATAAAGCAACCATTTATGTAACACGGATGTTAAGATTTCAGTTTTTAAGCTAAATTTCCGCTATGTTATCTCCAGAAGAACAGATAAGTATTCTAGCACACTTATCCAAAGCCGACGATGTAGTTGCTGAGGAAGAATACAGATTGATACTATTTATTGCAGATGGGCTTGGTGTTGATGAGGATGCTACTGCCGAACTTGTAAACAATCCTAAACCAATCCCAAAACTCAAAAATCTTCCTCCTGACGAAAAATTCAATTACCTCTCGAGTATTATCAGAATGATGAAGGCCGACGGTAAAGTTCACTCCAAGGAGATCAAATTTTGTGAGAAAATTGCACTCAACCTTGGCTATAAACCTGGAGTTATTGCTGATTTATCTGCATTTATCTACAAAGACCCTACCATCAATTCCAACAGAGAGTATTTGAGATCAATCGCAGATCAGCACCTGATCCCCCTTGATGAAAGCGAAGAGTAGCTTTTCACTTCTTTTTTTGTTGGTTTTTTGGTTCGGTTATACTCAAAATAACCCTCAGTCTGCATCGGTTACCACAAAAGTTACAAACGATCCAATTGTTTTAGATGGCATTCTAGACGAACCCATCTGGTCAGGTCTGGCAGCTGCGTCAGGCTTTTATCAAAATTTTCCAACAGATGATCAACCAGCTATTGATGAAACGGAAGTAAAGATCACCTACGACCAAAAGTTCATTTACGTCGGAATCAAGTGTCACGACGGCCTTCAAGGCCCACACATTGCGACCACATTAAGAAGAGATTTTGGTTGGATTTCAAACGACAACGTGTCGATCTATTTCGATCCATACAATGATTTATCGAACGGGTTTACCTTCCAGGTGACACCAAATAATGTTCAGAGAGAAGGTTTAGTGCTCCTCAACGGAGATGTTCAAGACGACTGGGACAATAAGTGGTTTAGCGAAGTACATATTGGCGAAGGTTTTTGGTCCGTTGAAATGGCAATCCCATTCAAATCCATACGGTACAATAGCATCAAAGAATGGAATATGCAGGTCATACGAAACAACTTAAAAAGAAACGAGAGAACATCCTGGATTGCTGTGAATCAAGGATTTCGCATGAGCAACCTGGCATTCTCAGGAAAACTTTTGTGGGATAATCCTCCTCAGAAGTCCAATTCCAATTTGGTCTTGATTCCTTATGCGGCTTCTAGTATTGGTAGAAATATTGAAGACCAGGAACCAACCGTGAAAGAAGCCGATGCTGGTTTTGATGCCAAGGTAGCTCTTTCAAGCTCTCTGAATCTTGATTTGACTTTTAATCCGGACTTTTCGCAAGTAGAAGTAGACAGGCAAGTAACCAACCTCCAAAGATTTGAGATCAATTTTCCCGAGCGAAGACAATTCTTTCTTGAAAATCAAGACCTGTTTGCTCAGGGAGGCTTTAGCCGGTCTAGTAACCCTTTTTTTTCAAGAAGAATCGGAATACGAGGGGGTGGCGCGACGGTGCCTATTATTGCCGGGGCACGATTAAGTGGAAAGATTGGAAAGAAATGGCGAGTTGGCGCATTAAATATGGTGACCAATGAAGCACGCGATGAAAATGAGCTGGTACCTGCGCAGAATTATTCAGTCGCTGTGCTGGAAAGGCAGGTATTTGCCCGTTCCCGTATTAGCGCAATGTTTGTCGGGAGGAACAACCTGGGTGTGGATTTCACGGCTTACGATTCTACGAGGTTTGCCGAAACGGGAATATTGCAGGACGAGAAGGGCAATTTACTTTCGGCTGATGACACAGCAAGTACTTTCAGCAACTACAACTACGTATTTGGACTAGATTACAATCTGGCAACAAGTAATGACAGGTGGCGAGGAAATTTCTTTTATCATCGTTCACTAGATCCTGAAAAGGAAGCTGACAAGTATGCTACCGGTGGTTTTTTGGGCTATCAGGTACCTGAATTTCTTTGGCGAGGCGTCTTTGAGCGAATTGGGGATAATCACAATGCTGAAGTGGGTTTTATACCCAGAACCGGGGTTACCCGCTACGGCTCCAGAGCTGAATATACATTCTTTACAGATGGGATATTGCAGAGACATGGACCAGGGATTCGTGGTGGCGGTATCACTGACAATAACCTCAATCGATTGGATAATGACTTCACAATTGAATACCGATTCAACTTCCTTAATACCGCAGAGGCAAGTGCTAGCGCAGAGTGGAATTTTGTAACCCTTACAAGGAGTTTTGACCCTTCTGGAAGTGAAGGTTTGGAGCTAGAGGAAGGAAGCGAACTTAGTTGGTACCGGTACAGTCTTTCCTATCAATCCGACAGAAGAAAAAACTTTATCTATCGAATCGATTTTAGCAATGGAGAATTCTTCAATGGAAACAGGTTGAACATAGCAGCCGGGTTAACCTTCAGATTTCCTCCCATTGTCCAAATAGAGTTGAATGGGGAATTCAATCGGGTCACGCTCCCCGAGCCCTACAATGACTCCGATCTGTATTTGATCGGACCAAGGATCGATTTGACCTTAACTAACCAACTTTTCTTTACCACCTTTATTCAATACAACACACAGGAAGACAACCTGGGACACAATTCGAGACTGCAATGGCGTTTCAAACCGGTATCAGACCTTTTTATTGTTTATACCGACAACTACGTTACTACGGATTTTGCAACTAGAAACAGAGCGCTCGTTCTTAAGTTGAGCTATTGGCTTAACCTCTAAGCTGCCTCGGCCAGTTTCTGTGAATGGATCTTCTTAATCCTGGGGTTCATCACAGAAAACCACAACGGCGGAATGGTAGCTAAGATCATCATTCCAGGGTATCCAGTTGGCATCTGCGCACCATGATCCATGTGTCGCAGAACCTGATACTTTCTGCTTGCAATAAAATGATGATCAGAATGCCTTGAGAGTTCAAATAATACAATTCTACCAACTACATGGCTAGAATTCCAGGAGTGGTGAGGCATCACACGCTCGTAGTGCTCCCCCTTCTTTTCACGTTGCAAACCGTAATGCTCGATGTAATTGACAGTTTCCAGCAGTAAGAATCCCATCACTGCCGCAGCAATGAAATAGCCCATTACAGTCCATCCAAACAACAGCCCGATTCCCACCGTAAATGATGCCTGAATGAGCTGGAATACCAGCATTTCATTATGGAATGAGAAGAATGGTTTATCTGCCTTTTTCAATCGCTCTCTCTCCAACTTCCAGGCAGACAGATAGGCAAAAACGACCGACCTTATCCAAAATGAGTACAGCATCTCTCCGTACCGAGCCGAAGAAGGATCTTCCTTTGTACTCACATTCCGATGATGGCCTTTGTTGTGCTCTATAAAGAAGTGCATGTACAAAGAAGTAAGAAGCAACATTTTAGCCATCAATTGTTCATGCCTGGTAGATCGGTGACCTAACTCATGAGCTACATTAATGCCAATGACTCCACAAAGCATCCCCATACCAGAGACCCTTCCAATCAGGTCAAGGGTAGTGAGTCCCGTCTGTCCGATGGTACTGAGAAACACCCACAGGAGGCAAAATTGCACCGGAACCATCAAGTAAAGTTGCCAGTCATAAATGGAATCACTCTTTCGTATCGCCTCTTCTGCATCGCTAAGATTGGACGTATCGGGTTTGAAAAATAATTCAAGCAAGGGAATAATCATGAATGACTCAATCACCGGAAGAAATGTCATCCACCCGGTTGTAGTGAAGCTCACATACGCAAGGGATGGAAGAATTAGTACATGTAGGTATTTGAGGGCATAAATCTTTCGCATGTTGTTATTTTTTCTTTTTACCTATTGGCAACAAATAGCCCAAGGAGGCTCCTGTATACCAAAGATTGCTAATATCTGGAGTTTCTGTAGTAAGATCTCCGGCATCAATAAAATTACTAATGCTGTAGCTAAAAAAACCTTCCAGGTGTAGCATCCCGAATGAAAATTCACGAAATACTCCCGCGCTCGCTCTAGCGCCGTACCCCGCCTTGTTATCTCTGGAGGGAACGTAGGTATTAAAGTCTTGTCCACCCAAGTTTTCAAGATTAGGCTCAGCATCCAATTGGTAGTCCATCAAATACTCAAAATAAAAACCTGCCGTCACAAAGTAATTGTTCTTATTTCCGAAATAGCCAATGGCCTCAATCGGAATCTCAACATACGACATCTCGGCACTGTAGGTCGGTTCAGTAGTTAGAAATACCTGAGTCCATCCTTTCTGGACATAATTTACGGAGAACTGAAGGCCCGACTTCAGGAAAACCTCTCTCTTGTACGGGAAGTACTTAAATATCAGTCCGGCATGAAAGCCATTGTTAAAGCCATTGTTGTTCACCACATTGAAAACCGTATGATCTACAAACGCTGAGCCGGTGTGTCCCCCAGCCTTTACTCCAATAAACGTTTCCTGTGCATTGCCTGAAAGAAACAAAGCCAACAGGCAGGTCAATGTGAGGTATTTCATTTGATTTCAAAAATATACTATATCATAGTTATGCTCGCCAGAATTACTTATTCTTGGAGTATATGAATGATCCAATAATCACAAATGATGCCGTAATTTTTGGTATTATCATGCTCATCCTAGGTGTGGTTTTTTACACTTCTTCTCTTGATCACCCTACCTGGAAAAAATTCTATTCATACGTTCCTGCCCTTTTGGTAATCTATTTTTTGCCCTCCACATTGAAAGCATTCGGGCTCATCGACCCATCGCAATCAAAGCTCTATTTTGTTGCATCCAGGTACCTACTTCCTGCAAGTTTGGTATTGCTAACGATTAGTGTTGATCTAAAGGAAGTACTCAAACTGGGCCCCAAAGCAGTCATTATGTTTCTGACGGGCACACTCGGCATTATGATCGGGGGGCCTCTTACGATATTGATTTTTTCCTACGTGGCCCCCGACCTGGTCGGAGGAGCACCTCCTGATGAAGTATGGAGAGGAATGACCACAATCGCAGGATCCTGGATTGGTGGCGGTGCCAATCAGGCAACGATGAAAGAGGTTTTTGAAGTAAATGATGTGTTATTTTCTAAAATGGTCACGGTCGACATCATTGTTGGCAATACCTGGTTGGGAGTACTGATTGCCGGTGTCGGCGTAACAAAAATGATCGACAAGAAATTAAAAGCAGATTCCAGTGCGATTGAACACTTGAAGGACAAAATGGAAAAGTACCAGGCCAGCATTTCAAGAATCCCTACGCTGACTGATCTCATGAAGGTTTTGATGATTGGCTTTTCCTGTACAGGCATTGCCCATTTCCTGAGTGACGTAATTGCTCCTTACCTTCAGCAGTTTCCGGCACTTGAGCAATACAGCTTGACTTCTGGATTTTTCTGGCTGGTGGTAATTGCCACTGCTCTCGGAGTCGCCTTATCATTCACCAAACTCAGAGATCTGGAAGGGGTTGGAGCGTCCCGGGTCGGTCGTGCATTTGTGTACATACTGGTTGCTACGATTGGTATGAACATGGATATACTGGCCATTTTTTCTAATCCTGGCTACTTCTTTCTAGGAATCACCTGGATTCTATTTCACATCCTGCTTCTGGCCATTGTGGCCAAACTAATAAAGGCCCCGTACTTTTTCATTGCTGTAGGTAGCACAGCAAACGTCGGAGGGGCCGCCTCCGCGCCGGTCATCGCTTCTGAATTTCATCCCTCATTAGCACCTGTCGGCGTCCTAATGGCTGTGCTTGGATATGTACTAGGAACCTATGGTGCCTACCTTTGTGGGATTTTAATGCAGTTGGTAGCCGGATAATGCAACATCAACTAGACGTAACGATTAAAGCCCCATTCTGCACCTTGAATGAGCTCACCAAGGAAACCGAGCGAGTTTGGTTGGTTTTTCATGGATATGGGCAGCTAGCAGAATTCTTCATAAAGAAGTTTGAGGGCCTTGATTCGAGTAAGAACTTCATCATCGCCCCCCAGGGACTCTCAAAATACTACCTCAATGGGGTCTACGGTCGCGTTGGTGCTTCCTGGATGACAAAAGAAGATCGACTTACAGAAATTGCTAACCAATATGCCTACATCGATCGGGTACTCCAACAATTTGACCTCTCATCCAAGCAACTGATCTATTTTGGATTCTCGCAGGGTACCGCAACGATGGGAAGGTATGCAGCCCACGCCAAAATCCCATTCCAACAAATGATCATCTGGGCAGGCACATTTCCTCCGGATACCGACTCCGAAGATTGGAGCTACCTAACAGGCGAAGAGCAGGTATCCTACTGGACCAGCAAGCAGGACCAATACTTTCAGGAAGGACTTGTGGACAAGCAAAATGAGGTCATCAGCAAAGCCTTGGGACGCGAACCATTACTCAACTGGTACGAGGGTGGGCACAAGGTGATTCCCGAAATTGTCGCAACGCTCTGAGATAAGGTTTAACAGCACTCAACTTGTTACCACCATATGAGCATTTGAGTGATCACAAACATGCATATTAATATTTCGTTTATCATCTGTAGCTAACTTGTGTACGCCTATAATTCATGAGTACTGAAGAACTGATTGTCCAAATTTTAGTCGTCAATTTGCTGCGATATCTGGTAGCCGCAGGATTGGCATATGCATTGTTCTACGTGATTTTTCGTAAACGATGGGCCCATTGGAAAATCCAATCAAAATTTCCAAAACCCCGTGAGTACAGTCGTGAAATTACCTATTCTTTACTTACAATTTCCATTTTCGTCTCGATCGGATTTTTGATTGTTGGAACTCAAGTGAAGCAACATACACTGATTTATGAAGATATTTCTGCCCGTGGATGGACGTACTGGGGGGTCAGTATCTTCTTGATGATCCTACTACACGATACCTATTTCTATTGGATGCATCGCCTGATGCACCTCCCGAAAATTTATAAAAAAGTACATCTGGTCCACCATCAATCCATGAACCCTTCGCCCTGGGCTGCTTATTCTTTCCATCCCATCGAAGCGGTCGTTGAAGCCAGCGTCATCTTTCCAATCGTCTTTCTGATTCCGGTTCATCAAAGTGCATTAATGACGTTCCTGCTGTTCATGATTTTCTACAATGTATACGGTCACTTAGGATACGAACTCTATCCCAAAGGATTCAACAAAACCT
This sequence comes from uncultured Roseivirgaceae bacterium, assembly GCA_964591785.1. Taxonomy (GTDB): domain Bacteria; phylum Bacteroidota; class Bacteroidia; order Cytophagales; family Cyclobacteriaceae; genus Ekhidna. The sequence goes on along the minus strand of CAZQDI010000022.1, from coordinate 9,203 downwards.
TCATCGGAAAATGGATCAATACCTCTGTCAATCATAATCAACATCACAAACACTTTCACGGCAATTACGGACTCTACTTCTTGTTTTGGGACAGACTGCTCGGAACCCTCCGAGCCGACTATGATCAAGCATATTTGAATAACGATGAAAAGAAAAATTCAAAAAAATGACCACACAACGACCATGAAAATACTATTAAAATTTAGTCTGATCCTGGCAATCGCCAGCCTTGTCGCCTGCGGGGATGACGAAACACCCGGTAGAACACTGGAAGCATCAGACATTCGTGAAACACTGGAAAGGCCGCTAGCAAATGGGGACCAAATTGGTACAATCAATGTCAATACCTCTGAAGCCGATCCTCAATTTACTATCACCTCACAAAATCCAGCTGAGGCCGTGGAAATCGAGAACTCCACTGGAATCATCCGTGTCAAAGACATCTATCAGTTTGACTTTGATAATGAAGGTACCGTGACCGGAGTGGTCACTGTCACTGCCGGACCATTGACTGATGTGGCGGATTTTGAATTTGAACTTTCAAAGCTGACGTCTTTTGAACTTGCAGTAATAGAATATTTCAAAGACATCGCCTTAGGTTTTGAATTTGGCGGTGCTAGTGCAATTACCAGAAGGTGGGAAAGTGAAATGCGCATCTATGTGGGTGGGACTCCCACCCCAGAACTTAGTGATGAGCTTGATAAAATCATTGTAGAAATCAATGAACTCACCAACTCCAATTCGTTCTCAGCCACCTTGGTTGACAGTAGACCTGAATCAAACTATTACATCTTTTTTGGCTCAGGAGATCAGTATGCTGCCGAATTTCCCGATTTGGCCAGCTTGGTTGAATCCAACTGGGGGCTATTTACCTTATTCTGGAATGGTGCAAATCAAATCAACCAAGGATATATGTATGTTGACATCTTTCGTGCCTCAGAATTGGAGCAACTGCACCTGCTACGGGAGGAGCTCACCCAGTCACTGGGACTAGCCAGAGACTCTGATCAATACGCCAACAGCATATTCCAGCAATCCTTCAATACAAAAACCACAGAGTATGCAATGATCGATGAAGAATTGATTCGACTACTCTACCATCCTGACATGCGAATCGGATTAAATGAATTTCAGGTAGATGGTGTCTTAAGAGATATTCTTGCCTCCGACTAAGGAGTCTACCAAACGATTGTAAATCAATCAAGCGACTTCTAAGCGCATTAGGTGCTACTTTTGCTGGCTTCAATCATGAGGCAGCATCTACTACGAGAAGGGGCCAACGAATTATCGTATGAAATTCGGGGCATTGTCAAGAAAGCAGAACAGCTACAGTTACTGGGTCACACCATCTATTGGGAAAACATCGGTGATCCAATTCAAAAAAATGCTTCTGTACCCGATTGGATGAAGCAAATCATTGCCGATTTGGCATTGCAAAATGAAACGTACGGCTACAGCCATTCCAAAGGGCTGTTGGAGACCCGAGCGTTTTTGGCAGAAAAGACCAACCGGCTAGCTGGCGTGCAAATCAAACCGGAAGACATCACTTTTTTCAATGGACTGGGAGACGCAATTCAAAAAATCTATCAATATCTTAGGCCGACAGCACGCGTAATCGGACCCTCACCAGCCTATTCTACCCATTCGTCCGCTGAAGCTGGACATGCCAACCACCACCCGGTAACCTATGAGTTAGACCCCCAAAACAACTGGTATCCCAACCTGGAAGACCTTGAACTTAAGGTCAAGTACAACCCAAACATCGTTGGGATTATGGTCATCAATCCCGATAATCCGACCGGAATGGTCTATCCTAGAGACATCTTAGAAGGGATTGTGGCAATCGCTAAAACATATCAGCTCTTTTTGGTATTTGACGAAATCTACATGAACCTCATCTACAATGGAGCCTCAAAATGTACTCTGGCGGAAATAATTGGTGACCTCCCTGGCATATCTCTCAAAGGGATCTCCAAAGAATTTCCGTGGCCTGGGGCTCGATGCGGGTGGGCAGAATTCTACAACCGGCACGTTGATACGGAGTTCAATCAATTATGCGAGACCATTGACAATGCCAAGATGATTGAAGTAAGTAGCACCCGACTTCCCCAGCGGGCAATTCCATTGGTCATGTCTCACCCTTCTTACACGTCATTCATTGAGGATACCAACGAGAAAATTGGAAAAAAGAGCCGGTTTCTGGAGGCGTTTCTGAGTGAAATCCCATTTATCACATTCAACCGAACCAACGGAGCCTTTTACAATACAATTATCTTCCAGGAAGGTGTACTTAAATCGGGTCAAACAATGCAAGTATCAGACCCGAAGGTTGAACGCTTATTAGATGAGTGGTTGGATCCTCAGATGCCGCTTGATCAGCGATTTGTCTATTATTTGCTGGCAGCCAAACAGGTTTGCGTTGTTCCCATTTCATCCTTTGCATCAAAACTTCTTGGCTTTAGAATTACGCTGCTTGAGGAGAATGACGAAATTATGCAGGAAACATTTAAGCGGATTAAGGAGGGAATTTTGGAGTATTGTACTTCTTAAGCAGTTGCTACAAATAAGAGAAAGTCTTCGCGAGAAATTTCTTCTGCTCCCATGCTTGCTAAATGCGAGTTAAACACCTGGCAATCCATCACTCGCCCCCCTTTCTGTTGGAAATTCTCAACAAAAGTGATCAATGCCACCTTGGAAGCGTTACTCACTTTCGAAAACATGGACTCCCCACAAAAGACCGTTCCAAGGTCCACCCCATACATTCCCCCAACCAATTCATGATTTTGCCACACCTCGATAGATTTCGCGTAGCCAAGTTCATGAAGATGGATGTAGGCCTGCTTCATTTCTTCGGTGATCCAGGTCCCCGTTTGACCTTTTCTAACAATCTTCTTGCAATGGTCAATAACACCTCGAAACTCTTCATTGAAGGTAATCTGAAAGGCCCCGCTTTTCAGTATCCTTTTCATTGACCTTGAAATATGGAGCTTTTCCGGAAACAGAACGCACCTCGGATCGGGGCTCCACCAGACGATCGGTTCGCCCTCATTGTACCAGGGAAAAATCCCGGACCTGTAGGCCAGCATGAGCCTTTCTACACTCAAATCCCCGCCGATTGCAACGATCCCATCTTCGGCTCCTGTCACGGGAGGGAAAATCAATTCGTCAATGAGTTTATAAATCGGCATAGAATGAGTGTGAGCAGTCTTAATTAAATTTCAAATATGAAGCATATTGAGCTCTGTACCTTCGGCTCCTTTAAACATACGAAGCTACCATTAAGAATAAGCAAGAAGAAATCCCCGCAAGTCGAAATGACCCTGGCGATTTACTGCATCAAAGAAGTGGATTTCAAACGAGCTAAGATCTCATGAAAGATCTATTAGAAGAAATTAGACAATGTACCATTTGCAAAGCAAAACTGGAACTAGGTCCAAACCCAGTCGTCTCCGCAAGTGAAGAGAGTAAAATTGTGATCATCGGCCAGGCCCCTGGTAAGAAAGTGCATGAATCCGGAGTACCCTGGGATGATAAAAGTGGAGATCGATTACGGGAATGGCTAGGCGTTACCAGTGCTCAGTTCTACGACCCTTCGCTGATCGCGTTGATCCCCATGGGCTTCTGCTACCCTGGTCGTGGTAAATCAGGAGACCTGCCTCCAACCATAGAATGTGCTCCTCAATGGCACGAAAAACTACTTTCCAGGTTGAAGCACGTGCAACTTCAGATTCTAATTGGATCCTATGCACAGGAATACTACCTACCAAAGGGGAAGGACCTGACCCTGACCGAACGAGTGAAAAACTTCTCAGCTTACCTTCCTGCTCGTTACGTTTTGCCGCATCCTTCGCCCAGAAACAACATCTGGCTCAAGAAAAACAGCTGGTTCGAAAAGGAACTACTCCCAAAATTGCAAGATGCAGTTACTAACTTGTTAGCCTAGAAAATGAAAGGGATCACTCCTCATAGATACTTTGAGCAATGATCCCACTCGCCACTTCAAACACGGCTAAACCCAAATACATTAGGAGCGAAAGTGGCGTCCAGCCCCATACCTAAAGCTGCTTGTTTCAGATCGTCTGGCACATCTCCACAAAATAGAAATGGACCAGGGGTAGCCACCTCTAATAGTGATGGGAAGTGACTTGCTGCTGTCGTACCAAGATGTAGGCCAAGAGCAACACCATCCTTAAAAAGATCATAAACAACCAACGTATTTGAGCTTTCTTCAAAATAACATGCTACGTGTAACGCATCAGGCTCTGTTTCTTGCATTTGCTTTTCTACCTCCTTGTAAATGGACTTTAGTGCCTGACCCTTACTTTCTTTGGCAGTCCACTTGTAGATGACTCTGATTTCTTGATTTTTCATCATTCTATTTTACTTTTTATCAAACTTATAGATACAAAATTGTGTCTTTTTAGACCCTATAAAGGGTGTCTTTTACGACAATATACAGGGTTGATAAAGACACATTGACGACCTACATTTGTTTGATGAAGCACATTAGCATCCTGGTTCCAAAAGGTCATGTGATCGTTGACACCATCATTGGATCACTTAATTTATTTCAGATGGCCAATGGCTACCATCATAAACATGGGTTGTCGGAAAATGGGATTTTTAAGTTAGACCTTGTCGGATCAGCAATGGAACCCCAGGTATATGGTAATTACCTAAGCATTTCTCCCACCAAGACCTTTGAAACTACCCCCAAAACGGATTTGATTATAGTTCCCGGACTAGTGGGCAACATGGAACAACAGGTTGCTATAAATCAGGAATCCGTCGAGTGGATACGAAATCAGCGAATTCAACACCAAACAGAAATTGTAAGTCTCTGTCGGGGGGCGTTTTTAGTTGCTCAAACTGGCTTAATGAATGGGAAATCCTGTGCGACACATTGGCTGACGCATGATCAGTTTCGGAGGATGTTTCCTGCCATCACCTTGCTTCCCGATAAAATAGTCAACGAAGACAATGGGATCTATTCCAGTGGTGGAGCGTACTCCTTCCTGAACCTCCTACTCTATTTGATAGAGAAGTTTTATGGTCGAGAAACCGCCATTTGGTGCTCGAAGGTTTCTGAAATTGAGTTTGACCGAATGAACCAAAATCAGTTTGTGATCTTCAATGGTCAGAAAGACCACAGTGACGAGGGAGTCAAGGAAGTGCAAGCCTATATTGAAAAACATTTTGCTGAAAAAATTAGTGTAGAGTTGCTTGCTCAACGCATCGCAACCAGTTCGAGAAACTTTGTTCGTCGATTCAAAAAAGCCACCAATAATACCCCCATTGAGTACATTCAACGCATCCGGGTTGAAGCAGCCAAAAAACAGCTTGAATCCAGTACACTGAACATCTATCAGATAATGTACGGAGTTGGTTACAACGACGATAAGACTTTTCGCACACTTTTTAAGCGCTATGTAGGGACAACCCCTTTAGAATACCGAAATAAATACAATCCAGAGATGGCCTTGATATAGTCAGTATCATACATAATTGCTACTTTGGCCTGCTAAGCAAGAAATCTTCAACTTCTATTCAACTCCAACAGCATACCTCGTGAGATTGACAAGAAAAAATTATCAAAAGGCAGTGGACTTTCTACTCACCAATGCCCGAATGATCGAACGGCGCCTCTTTCACTATCACTTCCATGGCGGAAGCAACGAGGGCGTCTACCATGCGATCTATGCTTATCGAAACGAAGATGGTGGATTTGGTCATGGAATGGAACCGGATACCGCCTCTCCTGAAAGTCAACCATTATTTAGCATCATGGCATTAGAAGCACTGGATGAAGTTGGCTGTCTCTCCGGATCCGTGCTGCAAAAAGATTTTATGCCCTATTTTGAAGGCATCACGACCAATGGCGGCATTCCCTGGATGCTAAGACCCACGAGCGAATATCCTTGCGCCGATCACTTCAAAACTGTAGATGAACGAGCGGCTTTGAGTACGACTGCCCCACTTCTGGGACTTTTGGAAAAACATCGGGTTGACATTCCCTGGATGAAAAAGGCAGAGCAATTCGTCTGGAGCGAGTTTGAACGAATCGGAGACAAACATGTTTTTTGCTTTTTATGCGTCCCCAGATGGTTAACCTTCCTGCAATACACGAAAAGTCGCGAAAAGGCAGAAACCCAGCTAAACAAGCTAAGAAATTGGATTTTACAGGATGGGGTTATTTGCAAAGAACCCGACGATGAGGGTTGGGGGCTTTATGGGAAACCACATAGCCTGACGTACGCACCTCATCCCGGTAGCTTCTTTTATGATCTTTTTAACCGGGAAGTCATTGAATCCGACCTGGACACGCTGATCGGTAAACAAAAAGAAGATGGCAGGTGGGACACCTGGTACGGACTCAGCGAGGGAATGAAACTTGAGTGGGCAGGAATTCAGACGCTATGGACACTGAAAGTGCTCAAGAACTACGATAGGATCGAGACCTAGTTTCAATCTTTAAAATCCATTAAAGAATCAATCTCGCTGGGAAGTAGGTATCTACCTAATCTACCGTCTAATGTAAAGACAGGAGCAACACTTCGAGACTAAGTCTTAAACTGATCTTTGGGTAGCTGACAACTGTAGAAAAAATAAATCCCCGGCCTGCCCAAGAGCACACCCGGGTCGCCCGAGAGCATACCTTGACTACCCAAATGGATACCTTGACCGCCCCAAAGCATACCTTAGATTCCCAAATAGATCCCTGAACTAAAAAAATGGACCCCTGGCTTGCCCAAGCGTGCACCCGGATCGCCCGAGAGCATACCTTGACCGCCCAAATGGATGCCTTGACCGCCCCAAAGCATACCTCAGATTCCTGTGTACCTGGCCAAAACGGAAGCTATAAATTCAACCAGTAAGTAATCTTAAATGTTAAGGCCCGGGTTCTGGGGCTTCCTACCACAAGACCTCCCTCGTGATTAGCGAAATAGTTGTCAGTGTACACCAGGAAAATATCTGAAACTGGCTTAAACCGCCACTGAAAGCGTGTATTGACACTCAAATTTTCAATCTGACTGTTATACTGGAAGAAAGTGGTCAGGAAGATGCTCCTGGAAAAGGTGAAATCAAATCGCGGCCCGACCAGGTACAGAGAGGTAGTCGTGTAGGGTGCAGGCAAAATAATGCGATTGTATGCAAAGTCAATCGAAGCGAAACCCAATGGCTGATATCGGTATCCAACAGTTCCCTGCAGATTGAGGCGATGTCCATTAAAGTACTCTCCTGAGCGAGTTCTCAGATTATAGAAAAATTTCTTTCGCTGGTCCGACTCGTAGGAAGCAATCAATTGGAAGTTCGTGTACTCAGTATCTGCATCCAATTCCACTCCATCTGAGCCACTGGGGTCGAAGGGATCAAATAGATAGGTGTATTGCCGGCGTAGTCGCATGCTGAAATTGGAGGTATTGAAAAAGGAAATATTGTACAGAATATTGTAGTCCCAATCCAGAAAACCGTAGGTATCATTTCCTACCATGTCAAAATCAAAGCCCGGGCCATGATTTTGAATTTTCCCCCTTTTCGGGAACCAGCGATACCGCACCGTGGAAGCTAATTGTCTGATATCATTTCGTCGAACAAAACCGACTTCCGGATTGTACCCTTCCCCCACTAACTGAGAAAACACATCAACAGACCAGATTTGGTTGTCAAAGTTGACAGACGCTCCTGCTGCATAGGGTTGATCCGGCTGCACCTCATCAAAAGAACGATGGTAGAAAAATCGACCGTTCCACACATTGTTGGCACTCGCCAGTCCATATTCTATCCCGGCAGTCCGGTTGTGCTCGCTTAGCTCTTCGCTGTTGTATTCGCTAGGATCTTCGAAAGTTTGCTTGTTTACAAAAAAGGCTGAAATGTTGGATCGACTGAAGACTTTTTGTTGCAGACTCACCATCGAGTAATTGTAGGACGGCAAACCATTATCTCCGTCTCTTCCAGCTTGCATCGACAACACCCCGATTCGCAGGTCGTTGTTGACCTTGCCACTCAGACGGACGCCCAAAGGAATGGCATTCTGAATATTATTGCCGGTTAAGGTATCCTGAGTAATACCGATTCTTCGAGAAAAAAACGGTCGGGTTCCCCGATTGCCAAAACCCGAGAACAGGTCGGCGTTCTCAAGGAAAAATTGCCGCCGCTCGGGAAAAAAGATCTCGAACCGATCAAGGTTGGTGACCTGCTGATCCACCTCCACTTGAGAGAAGTCCGGGTTTACGGTAAGATCCAGATTCAAACCAGTAGTAACAGCATACTTCGCATCGAAGCCTGTTGAAAAATTCAGGCCCTCACTGGTGCCTTCCTCAAAGTTTCGATTGGTATTTGCCGTGACAAAAGGAATTAATGAGAGGTTGGGTCCAGGTTTCTTCGTTGGCGTATCCCATTCCAGCTCTCTTATGTTGGCCAGATTGAAGATCGGAAAGGTCCTCTTGACCGGAGCCCAGGCACTACGTTCCGCATACTCACTGTCCACCCGGTAGAAGTTGACCAACCAGGAATCTACATTTTCGTTGAATCGTAGCGTCTTAAAGGGAATTGCCATTTCCACCACCCAATACCCATCGTACTGTGCGGCTTCTGCATACCACTTATTGTCCCAATCCAAACTGAAGCTACCTCTACCGCTGCCTCCGTTCGTAATGATGGCCTCACGCATCACTCCAAAAGGATTAACACCAAAAAGTACAGCATTGGTATGGTCAGAAAACGTATCAAACAGCACAGAAAAACTGTCATTCGCAGCCCCTCGGAAGTCCCTTCTTAATGAGGGTGTCACATATTCTCTACCACCGGGAAGGTTACGCATAATCCCAAGTACGTAGATGTTATCATCATCATATAAGATCTTAGCAATTGTCTGCGCTTTTGCAGGTAGTGAATCAGTTGGGAAGTTTTGAGTAAAGTTGGTAGCAGAATCAGCAAGGTTCCACGCTTCTTCATCCGGAATCCCGTCAATGGTAATGTCTGAATAGATCCATTTAATCTGAATGGATTGACTGAATAGGCTCTGCAAGCATAGCATGCAAAACACGGCAACTAAGATTTCCTTCTTCATACTGACTGAGCCGCAAAATTAGGCTAGCGGAAAGCAAGATCACCTACCACTCATGTAAGAAGAATATCGTTAGTTTTTGCTTGTTTTGATCAGACTCACCGCTTTTTTAAGCATGTAGATTTAAGATGATAAA
>CAZQDI010000021.1:0-36366 GCA_964591785.1 uncultured Roseivirgaceae bacterium | reverse complement strand
TGGTTCATTACTAATTCCATATTCACGTGAATTTTCTTAAAACGATAGCACAATTAAGATCACCAAAACCGAAATTGGCTTTAATAATCGTATTGACTTCTCGCTCAAGGCAACTCTGTGGAATACAACCCCCAAAAATTTCTGATAAAATTTCAGGATGAATTTCTTCGGTATTTAAACTGGGATGAATGAACCCATTGGCTATTTGCAAAACGCATGCCACTAATTCAATGGAGCCAGCACCTGCAATACTATGTCCAATCATAGACTTTGGAGAATTGATGAAAGGGAAATCTTTTCCTTTTCTGCCCAGTGCCTCCACCCAGTTTCTTACTTCGATGGGATCTCCTTTTGTAGATGTCAGATGCCCACTCACAAGGTCAATTTCGGAGGCGTTAACACCAGCCTCTTCCAGGGCATTTTTTATGCAAACTACTACTGCTTCTGAGTTGGGAGCAGTCATTGTGCCACTACCTCTTTGTCCCCCTGAATTGGTGTATCCACCCAAAACCTCCGCATAAATCTTTGCCCCTCTTTTCTCGGCACTTTCTAATGTCTCAAGGACTAATGCTCCTGAGCCTCCTGAAGGGACAAAACCAGAAGAGCTAGCACTCATTGGTCGAGACCCAAACGTGGGGTTACCATTGGAATCGCTGCAAAGAACTCTCATCGCATCGAAACCAGCCCAGATATATCTTCCGTCACCTTCGGTACTTCCACAAATCATTCGATCGGCTTTCCCTGTTTGAAGGTATTCGTATCCCATCAGCACTGCTTCAGATCCTGTAATGCAGGCCGAAGAGTTTGATTGGATTCTGCTTCCAAGACCAAGCAAATTGTTGAGATAGGCAGCGGCACCGCTATTCATTCCTTCCGAAATAGTTCTTGAGCCAAGCCTCCTGCTTTCACCACGATCAATGGGATAGGCTGGGAATTCACGATTGATCCAGCTATCATAACTTAGATCACCAGCTCCAATGATTAGACCGGATGAATAATCAACTTGATCTTCACTTGGCTCAAGTCCAGCATCTCTCCAGGCCTCTAATCCAGAAAGACAGGCATAAATGATTCCTTTGTTGGTCATTTTCTCTGCAAAAAGCCGTGGAAGAAAATCGTGGAGATTAATTGAATCGAGGTCTGGGGCACCGCCAATCTGGCATTTGACATTTAGCCTTTCCATTTCATCCCATTTCTTAATCCCAGACTTGCCCGCTTTGAGGGCATTTTGAAACTGCTCAACGCCAATTCCATTTGACGCTACAACTCCAATTCCTGTTATGACGATCCGACGTTTTTCCAACTTACTTAATTTGCTTTGACGATCATACCGGACAACTCTCCTTTAGCCACAATGGTTCCGTCTTTTTTCTTACAGGAAACACTGCACTTTAGTTTACCAAACCTGAAATATATCTTTTTTGAAACTATTTCTAGCGAATCATTCGGGTGTACAGCTGCCAAAAAATCTACATTGGCACTTGTGAAAGCAGGTCGAACAGCTGGACGATCTGCTTCCTTAGTAAGAAAAATTCCCAAGCTTACCAGTCCTACCTGCGCCATGATCTCAGTCAGTATGACACCGGGGACGATCGGATTTCCTGGGAAATGACCTTCGAAAAAGTATTCATCTTCTTTAATGTTGTATTCTCCTACTGCACCTTCTTCTGTGAGTTCAATTAGCTCATCGACAAAAAGAAATGGCTTTTTGTAAGGAAGTAATGTTATGATTTCAGTGTGGTCCATTTAGATAAGATGTTCTCCCCCGTCGACATGGATAAGTGTACCGTTGATCCAGCTTGCTTCCGGCAAGGAAAGGAGGTAAATGAAATTTGCTACATCTTCAGGGGTTGTCATTCGTCCGAAGGGATTTCTTCGTTCAGTTTCTTTTATTAAGTCTTCTGAGCCTGGAATTAACCTCAATGAGCGAGTATCGGTGACACCCGCCTGAATAGTGTTGACAGTCATTCCTTTTGTGGCCAGTTCAACAGCCAAGTAATTTGCGATATTCTCTAGCGTTGCTTTTGCTGATGCTACCGCACCATATCCTTTCCAAAACTTTTTATTACCCTCTGAGGTCAAAGCAATAATTCTTGATCCCTCACCCACCAGTTTCTTTTCAAGCAGTTTCGAAACCCAAGTGTTAAAATTGATGCCCATCGCGTCTATAGTCAGAGCAAGATCCTCAGGTGACAGTTTAGCTTCATCAGACACAAAGGGCTTGAGATTCCCTCTAGAGACCGCATGCACGACAATTTTAAAAGAGTCCCCTTGCTCCAACTGAGTCAGAATACTGTCAACCTTTTCGTTGTTGGTAGCATCAACGTTAAAATTTTCAATTTTGACACGATATTCAACGCTTAGCTTTTCTGTTTCTTCAATAAGAATTGCAGCATCCTGTCTGCGATCTCGATGGACCACTACGATATCAAATTGGTGCGAGGCAAGTTTCTTCAATGTTGCCAGTCCAATACCGCTTGATCCGCCTATGATGAGAGCCTTGTTACCCATTTGAAGGCGAATCTAATAAACTCGTTTCAGAAAGTTTTATGGAAACAAGAGCGCTTAATATTAATAGGGTCTAGGTCATAATCATTAAATGAATTTAACATGCCTCTATTCTCCTCCATCATAGGTCCGGTTGAAACATAGTTGACCTTCTTTTTAACATAGGTGCTAGTCAGATCTTCAAAAATGAGTGCGTTCGCTCCCATTTTCTGATACTCCGGTCTGACTCCAATCAAAAACATATCGACGTGTTTGTTAAAGTAAAAGGCATTGAGCACATGGATGAAACCAAATGGAAATAATCCACCCTTGGCTTTATTGAATGCTTTTGAAAGAGAGGGAAGGGAAAGTGCGAATCCTACTACTTCATCCTCTTTATTTACAACAATGCAAACAAATTCTTTTCGAACAAAACCAAAGTACTGATCGATGTAATACTTGACCTGCTTATCCGTGAGTTGTTGATAACCGTAAAGGTGAGCGTAAGCTTCATTCAGCACATCAAATACTCCAGGAGCATATTTTAAAATATCCTTTGCTTTCTTGAATTCTTTTACACTCAATCCAAATCGATTTTTTACCATCGACGCAGCACGAGTGATTCTTCTTGGAACTTCCTTCGGTACTCCCCCCCGAATCTCCACCCACGTTGCAGAGGTTTCTAATCCCCATGCCTTGTAGTGATCTATGTAGTAAGGATAATTGTAAATCGTAGCTTGTGTAGCCTGCTGATCAAACCCATTGACTAAGGCCCCTTCAAAGTCAAGGTCAGTAAATCCCATAGGTCCGTGAATTGCCTTTGCACCTTTACTTTCTGCCCATTTCTGCGCGGTGTCTAACAATAGTTTAGAAACTTCTTGATCGTCGATAAAGTCGATCCATCCAAATCTCGCTAACTGTTTCTCTTTTAATTCAGTATCAAGAAGGATCGCCGCAATGCGTCCTACGACTTCACCATCTTTTTCAGCGAGCCAATAGTTCGCATCACAATGATCGAAGGCTGGGTTTTTGGTTTTGTTTAATGTACTTTCTTCAAAATCTACCAAAGGGATCACGTAGTTCGGATTTCCTCTAAATAGTTTGAAGGGAAATTTGATAAATCGTTTAAGCTCTTTCTTAGTTTCAATCGATCGGATGGTGAGGGTCATTAGATTAATTTTTTACTCTTATAAAAATCAAACGCATTCTTAAACCCTTCTTTTAGGCTTATTTCACATTCGATTTTGGAAAATCTCAGTTCTCTGTCCTCATGAAGGTGCCAATTCATTGTTATTTCCTCGAACTTTTCAAGTGTTAGTCCTGGTCTTTTATTGATTAACCTGTGCCAGATATCAGATACTCCAAGCGAGAGCTTACTTACCCATTTTGGTGTGGGGATTTGCGTCATTTTTCTACCGGTTACTCCCTGCAAAGCCTGTATAAAGTCTTGATGCAAGTAGGTGTTTCCATCATTTGTATGCAGAATTCCTATTGCATTTTGAGATTCCATTTGGACGATTCGTGCCAGATCTTTGGCATGAATCATACTCATTTTTTGTGAGCTACTGGTCAACGGGTACACGCCTCTTGAAGCCAGTTTGAATAGAGGTAGAAAAGCCACATCTCCCGCACCATAAATGCCTGTGGGTCTAAACATTAAATGCGGAAAACCGCTATTTTCTATCACTTTTTCTGCCTGAAGTTTACTCCGACCGTAATTTGAGACAGGCTTTCCTATGCCGTAGGGCCCTTGGGCGGCCATGGAGGAGATATAAATTAGTTTATTTGTATGAGGTAGCCACATACTGTCGAAGAGGGCATTGATGATCGTCTCAGTCATGCCAACATTGATTTCAAAGTATTCTGAATTAGTCAGGCTGACCGTAACCCCAGCATTATGAATAAAATAAGTGAGGTCACCGTGTTTCTTCTTAAGTTCTTCAAATTGTGACTCAAGATTGTTGCTGTAGTCGATCGACTCAATCGTCAAGCCTTCATCTTGAGGTAGCGTTTCGCAGTTGGCAGACTTTCTGGTAAGTCCAATGACCTTATAACCCTTTGCGAGAAACTCTTTTACGATGTAAGCGCCCAGAAATCCATTGGCCCCTGTAACCGCGACTTTCATTATGCTGCTTGGTGAAGCTTAAGATTTAGCTCTTTGGCAACCTTGGTTATTTTGTCTATAGCAATATCTATTTGCTCTTTGGTATGGGTAGCCATCAAAGAAAAGCGAATCAGTGTGTCTTGAGGCGAAACTGCAGGAGCAACCACAGAATTTACGAAGACACCTTCTTCAAAAAGTCGGGTTGTCATGATGTAGGCCTTTTCGTTGTCTCTGATGTAGATGGGAATAATTGGTGTTTCCGCAGTTCCGGTATCAAAGCCTAAATCTCTGAGCCTTTCCAGCGCATAGTTGGTATTTTCCCATAGTTTCAATCTACGACTGTCATCAGATCGCATGATGTCAAGTGCAGCGATGGTAGAGGCAGTTGAGGCCGGAGTCATACTTGCCGAGAAAATAAGAGCTCGAGCGTGGTGCTTGATGTACTGTATCGTCTCCCTGTCGCCTGCAATGTATCCTCCAAGCGAGGCCAGACTTTTGCTGAATGTTCCTCCAATCAATTCGACATCGTCGGTAAGACCGAAGTAGTCAGGAGTTCCGCGTCCATGGTCACCAAGCACACCAATGGCATGGGCACAGTCACACATGACCGACGCTTTATATTTTTTAGCCAATGCAACAATCTCCGGAAGCTTGGCAATGTTACCTTCCATGCTAAATATCCCATCAACCACGATCATTCGGTGAGTGGCTTCCTGCAGTTGGCTTAGTCTCTTTTCAAGAGAATTCATGTCATTGTGGCGAAACACGACCGTAGAGGCATCACTAAGTTTAGCTCCTTCATAAATAGAAGCATGATTCAGTCGATCGAGTAGCAGTGCATCTCCTTTTTGTGTGACCGTTGGAATAACCCCCAAATTGACCTGAAATCCAGTGCTAAAAACAATCACTTCGTCTTTGTTTAGGAAATCAGCCAATTTATACTCCAGTTCTTCGTGCAGTTCATTGGTGCCATTTAGGAATCGTGAGCCTGAACAGCTACTGCCATATTTTCTTACCGCCTCTTGTGCCGCCTCCATCACGAGGGGGTGAGTTGTCAGACCTAAATAACTGTTAGATCCGAACATCAAAACCTTTTTCCCTTTTACAATAACCTCGGTCTCCTGCTTTGATTCGAAGGACCTGAAAAATGAATAGTATCCACTTCTTTTTGCTTCCTCGGCAAGCGTAAAATTGGTAAATCGATCTTTCAGATATTTAGGCATTATGCAAATTTAGTAGAATAGCTTATAAACGTAACTTCATTTGAATAGATCATGCTCATTTTTAAAATGTTAATAATACTTTGAGTAATTGGATCATAACATCTTTTACTTTGCAGCTGCCTTTTGAAATTTACTATATGAAAGCAGAGTTCTATAAGCTTTATGAAGAAAATCCTGAGACAAGGAAAATAGAGCAAATTGTCGAAACCTTAAAAAAGGGAGGTCTTGTGATCTATCCGACAGATACTGTATATGGACTTGGCTGTGATATATTTAACCAGAAAGCCATCGAACGAATTCGCCATTTGAAGGGCATAAAGGGGAAACAACTTGATCTCTCATTTATATGTTATGACCTAAGCCACATTTCAGAATATGCACTGGTCGACACCCCAACCTTCAAGTTGATGAAAAAAGCACTACCAGGTCCATACACCTTTATCCTCAAGTCTTCTTCAAAGGTCCCTAAGATTCTGAATATCAAAAAGAAAACTGTAGGGATCAGAATTCCGGATAATAATATTCCGAGAGAGATTGTCAAAGCATTAGGTCACCCGATCATCACCACTTCTATTTATGATGAGAGTCTCCAGGATCATGCCACCGATCCAGAAGTCATTTATGACGACTTTCAACAGCATGTCGATGTTATCATAAATGGTGGCTATGGTGAAATCGATCCCAGTACCGTCCTGGATTGTACAGAAGAGGTACCTAAAATTGTAAGGGTAGGCAAAGGGGATCCTTCCATCCTTTCATGAGTCAATTGATTATTGAGCCTCACTATTTAGGAAGTTTGGAGTACTTCTGCCTATTTCCTCACCACCAGATAATAGTATTAGAAGTTCATGATAAGTTTCAAAAGCAAACTTTTAGGAACAGGTGCTATCTTTTGAGTTCCAATAAAGTTTTGCCGCTTATTGTACCTGTTTCCTATTCCTCCAAATCATTGGTCAAGGAAGTTGTTATCGACAATAGTCAGAGGTGGAAAAAGGACCATTGGGGTGCAGTGTATTCGTCTTATGGAAAGGCACCCTACTTTGAATTTTTTGCAGATATGATCAACGATGTCTGGCGCAAGAATCACAAATTCCTGGTGGATCTTAACATAGAGTTTCTGTCATTATTGGTAAAAATCCTGCAATTAGATGTCAAATTGACATTGAGTGAGCAGCAGGAAAAAAAAACTGAGTTGGATCTTAGAAATTTTATTACCCCCAAAAGATCATTTGTTGATCGAAAAATATATCAGCCAATTCCATATTCCCAACTATTTGGGGATAAGTTCAGTCCTAACCTAAGCATCATTGACCTGATTATGTGCGAGGGGCCAAATGCCAGTTCTGTTTTATCGGCATCTTTTTTGAAGCGTTGATATTCATACTCTGCAGAGAGTTAATGTCATGTGATTGAACAAATCTCAAAAGACCTATGTTTTTTCACTTGATTACATAAGGGATTCAATGATGTATCCTGTATTTTTACTTATAATCGAAAGGTATTTTAAATGTCAAAAGAGGCAAAATTTTCAAACCGAGTTAAGGAAGTGATTTCGTTGAGTAGAGAAGAGGCTCTTCGTTTAGGTCATGATTACATTGGCACTGAGCATTTATTGCTTGGTATGATTAGAGAGGGAGAGGGAGTGGCTGTTAGTGTGCTCAAAAAGCTCGGACTATCAATGAAAGAATTACGTTCTGCGATAGAACAGGCCACTAAGGGGACTGCAACCAGTAATGTTAAAAATTTAGCAAACATTCCGCTTACCAGGCAATCTGAAAAAGTCCTTAAGATCACTTATCTCGAGGCTAAAATTTTCAAAAGCGCACTTATCGGAACTGAGCACTTACTCTTATCAATTTTACGAGATGAGGACAATCTAGCCACCCAGATTCTCGAAAAATTTGAAGTCAATTACGATCTCGTGAAGGAGATGCTTGAGTACCAAACCGAAAATCCAATTGGTTCGGCCGATACAGACGACCCTAACGATGAGGGCGATGATTTATATGCAAGCAATCCACGAGGCGGTGGAAGGTCTACTGGAAAAGATACGAAGGGCACCGAAAAATCCCGAACTCCGGTTCTGGACAATTTTGGCAGAGATTTAACAAAGCTTGCTGAAGAAGATAAGCTTGATCCGATCATTGGAAGGGAAAAAGAGATTGAAAGGGTAGCTCAAGTCTTGAGCAGAAGAAAGAAGAATAACCCTATTTTGATTGGTGAACCTGGTGTGGGTAAAACTGCGATTGCAGAAGGACTCGCACTCCGGATTGTTCAAAAAAAGGTTTCGAGGATTCTGTTTGGTAAACGAGTGGTAACACTCGACCTGGCTTCGCTCGTAGCAGGTACAAAATATCGAGGTCAGTTTGAAGAGCGAATGAAAGCAGTGATGAATGAAATCGAGAAGTCACCGGAAGTAATCCTATTCATTGATGAGCTGCATACGATTGTCGGAGCTGGTGGAGCCTCTGGTTCCCTCGATGCCTCCAACATGTTTAAACCAGCTCTGGCCAGGGGAGAGATTCAATGTATCGGTGCGACTACGCTTGACGAATACAGGCAGTACATCGAGAAAGATGGTGCCTTGGCGAGAAGGTTTCAAATGGTTATGGTTGATGCTACCTCACCGGAAGAGACTCAGCAGATTCTGGAAAATATTAAGGACAAGTATGAAAACCATCATCATGTCAACTATACAGATGATGCGGTTAAGGCTTGCGTTACCTTATCTGATAGATACATCTCAGACCGATTTTTACCTGACAAGGCCATCGATGTGCTTGATGAAGCAGGAGCAAGAGTTCATATCAATAATATCAATGTTCCAAAAATTATCACAGAGCTTGAAGAACAGATTGAAGATGTTAAGAAAGAAAAGAATCGTGTTGTAAAAAGCCAAAAATATGAAGAGGCTGCTCAGTTGAGGGACAAAGAGAAGAAGCTAATTGCTCAGCTTGATGATGAGAAGACTCGATGGGAAGAGGAGACCAAAACCAAGAGGTATGAAGTGAATGAAGAGAATGTAGCGGATGTCATTGCGATGATGACTGGAATCCCAACTAAGCGTATTGCTGAAAATGAGAGTGCTAAACTACTGACCATGGGGGAGGAGCTTAAAGGTCAGGTAATAGGCCAGGACGAAGCTATTGCAAAGCTCTCAAAAGCGATCCAACGGACCAGGGTAGGGCTGAAAGATCCACACAAGCCAATCGGGTCATTTGTGTTTTTGGGGCCAACAGGCGTAGGTAAGACAGAAATGGCTAAAGTGCTTTCTACTTTCTTGTTTGATAAAGATGACTCCTTGATCCGAATAGATATGAGTGAGTATATGGAGAAATTCTCTGTTTCACGACTTGTGGGGGCGCCTCCTGGATATGTGGGTTATGAAGAAGGCGGACAATTAACAGAAAAAGTGAGGAGAAAGCCGTATAGCGTAGTTCTACTAGATGAAATAGAAAAAGCCCATCCTGATGTTTTTAATATCTTATTGCAAGTCTTGGACGATGGTGTACTGACAGATGGTTTAGGCAGAAAGGTTGACTTCAGAAATACACTGATCATCATGACATCCAATATTGGTGCTCGTGATCTGAAAGACTTTGGAGCAGGAATTGGTTTTGCGACACAAGCCAAAAAAGATAATATGGATGACATCATGAAGTCAACCATTCAGAATGCACTGAAGAAAACATTTAGTCCGGAGTTCCTCAATAGACTTGATGATGTAATCATTTTCAACGCCCTTGAAAAAGAAGATATTTTCAAAATTATTGATATCACTCTTGCAAAACTATTCTCAAGGATTAAAGCCATGGGGTACAATATTGAGCTGACCGTCAAGGCCAAGGAGTACCTTTCTGAAAAGGGATATGATCCTCAGTTTGGAGCACGACCGTTGGCAAGAGCTGTACAAAAACACCTCGAAGATCCGATCGCTGAGGAAATCCTAAAAGGTGAAATTGTTGATGGCGATACGCTTGTAGCTGATTGGGATGGTAAGAAAGAGAAGCTGGTCTTGAAGGTTAGAAAAAAGAAAGCGAGCTCAAAAGCATCGGATAAAAAGTAAATCAATAAACGACTTATCGAAAGAAGGTAAGTCGTTTTTTTGATAATTGAGGTTTATATTATAAACTTATTTATATTTATATCGTATTTATAGTAAAAAACTATAATAATGAAAGAAGAATTATCTAAAGATGAAAGTTTGGCACTGATCACTGAAATGATCGGACAGGCTAAACGAAATGTAGCAAAAGGGGGAAGCTTTTACTTTTTGCTATGGGGCTGGGTAATTGCACTTGCCAATTTGGGTCATTACTTGATCGATCGGTTTGACTGGTATGAGCATCCTTATATTGTCTGGTTAATTATCATTCCAGCGGTAATTGTGACTGTGTTATATAGTGCTCGAAGAGACCAACGTGCGAAAGTGATCAGTCACTATGACCGGATCTATGGTCAGTTGTGGATGGCAATCTTTATCGCGATCATAGTTTTACTGACCTTCATGCAAAAACTGGATTTTAATCAGAATGCCGTGATATTGCTGTTTTCAGGACTTGGCACTTACCTTTCAGGTTTCCTACTGAAGTTCAAGCCCTTAAATATTGGAGGAATAGCACTTTTGGTTAGTGCGATAATCGCCTTCAATGTATCTGTGATTGATCAATATCTTGTTGCAGCAGTTGGTTTGGTGCTCGGATATTTGATTCCGGGTTATTTACTACAAAGAGCCGAGCGTGGGCAAGTTTAAAGACCTAGATCCGCTATTGCACTCACAGTTGAGGCTGGCAGTCATGTCACTATTGATCGGTGTTGATTCGGCAGAGTTTGTTTTTATAAAAGAAAAAACAGGAGCTACAGCAGGCAATTTGAGCGTTCAACTGGACAAACTTTCGACTGCAGGTTATATCAGTGTAACTAAAGCTTTCAAGGGGAAGAAGCCGGTTACCACCTGTAGCATTACCAAGATTGGCATCAAAGCTTTTGAGGAGTACGTCAATACCTTAAAAGGCTATATTGGTTGATTTTTTTTGAATATTAAGTTTATAAAATAAACTAGTTTAATGTATTGTTATACTATACTTTTCTTACTCCTTTCTCGACTTGCGATTGCTCAGCCAACTTATTTGATAGAGGGGGTGCAGTTGTTTGATGGCTTTAAGGCAAGACAAAATATTAATGTATTGATAAAAGGTACAGTGGTCGATTATGTGGAGGATGTCAGGAACCTGGATACGACAGGTCTATCTGTTATTTCGGGGGCAGGCAAAACGATTGTCCCTGGGCTTGTGAATTGCCATGTTCATGCTTGGTTGCCATATCATCTTAAAAATGCAATGGATGCTGGAGTGTTTGCTCTGCTCGATATGCACACATCTGCTCAGCCCGATTCGCTAAAACACTATCAGCTTGAGGATGGTTTTGCCAGATTTTATAGCGCTGGTTATGCAGCAACGGTCCAAGGTGGACATGGTACGCAATATGGGTTTGCCGTACCCACAATTGGCCAAGAAAGATCACCTGAACAGTTTGTCCAAGAATCTCTAGACAGAGGTTCCGATTACATAAAGATCATCTATGAGCCTCAAAGGAATACTCTTACAGTTGAGCAGGTCCAGAAGATTGTAGTGGAAAGCAGGAAGCAAGGAATGATCTCGGTCGCTCATATTTCCAAACAAGAACATGCAAGGAGTCTTGCAGGCACTGGACTCAATGGATTTGCTCATCTGTGGAAAGACGCTCCGGCAGACCAATCGCTCTTAGACTCTATCGCACATCGCAATATGTTTATTGTCCCGACGCTATCGGTAATGGAAGGTATAATCGCCTACTATGCAGCGAATAGAATTCAAGTACCACTTTCGAACTTGGAAGTGCTAAAATCCGAAGTAAAACGATTGTCCGAGAATGGTATTCTACTGCTTGCAGGAACAGACCCTCCCAATGTAGGACTTGATTATGGCAGTAGTCTGCACAATGAATTAATGCTATATGTAAGCGCAGGGCTATCTCCTCTGGAAGCACTTAAAACCGCCACATTAAACCCCAACCAATTATTCGGACTTGGAGAAATCGGAATTATCAAAGAAGGCATGGTTGCCAATTTCAACTTAATTGATGGGAACCCTTTAGAAAGAATAGAAGACATCTCAAAGATTGAAGCAATCTGGGCTGGAGGAAAAAAAATCAAGTGAACAAAAACCAAATAATACGAATATGAAAAATTTAATGATTACCACTTTGCTGGCCGTGTCCATCGGCCTGTCAGCCCAAGAATTAGATCAGACGCAATACGCTGCATACCTCACTGCAAGCAAATCTATGTGGCAAAAAAGCGTTGCGATCGCTAGTGACAAATATGGACCCGAAAGTTATGAGAAGGCCCTTGCACTCTATGGATTGCTAGGTAACACTATGGCTTCTCAAGATGAGGATACCTTTGTTGAATATAAAGAGGAAACGATCGATGTACTAGAAAAAATTATCGAAGCAAATCCTCAATGGGGGGAGCCAAAGGCTCTTTTGTCTTCCACCTACGGACTTGTGATTGCCTATAGCCCAATGAAAGGGATGTTTCTGGGTATGAAGAGTAGCTCTTTGATGGAGGAAGCCATGGAGCAACAGCCTGAATCGGCACTCGTTCAGAAGTTATATGGCGGCTCAAAGTTGTACACCCCAGAGATGTTTGGTGGTGATCCTAAAGCGGCTCTTAAGTCATACATGCAGGCAAAAAACTTGTACGAGGAGGGAAATCAAATGCATGAGAATTGGCTGTATTTGGATTCACTAATGGGATTGTCTATGGCTTATCAAAAATCCGGGGAAGAGGATAAGGCGAAAGATGTATTAAGAAAAGCTATTGAGCTAGAGCCAAAGTACTACTGGGCTAAAACAGAATTGGCGAAGTTGGAGAAGTCATGAGATTGCTAGTAACTTTCATCTTGTTTTGCGGCAATTTCTCTCTTCTTTCTCAGAATTTGATCTCAGGTAGGGTGGTGGATACAGAGAGTGGGGAGGGCTTAATTGGAGCTCATGTATACATTCCGGAAGACTGGAGAAATGGTGTCATCACCGGTCCAGAAGGTAATTATTTTCTGACCTTGCCGGCAAAGGATTCGGTATTAACTGTGACTTATGTTGGATATGAGGAATTTGTAGGAGTGCCAGAAGATGGACTGGTGAAGTTGATACCCATTGCGATAAAAGGAGAGGAGATTATAGTAACGGCCATACCTTTGATTTCAGAGGAATTTAGCTACGAAAAAATCAACAAAATTGATATTTATCTAAATCCAGCTGCCAAAGCCGATCCAATTCTTGCTGTCAACTCTTTACCATCATCTACTACTACGGATGAGTCTGCCAACATAAGTCTAAGAGGGAGCAGTGCAATTGAAACTGGGACGTTCCTAAATAACGTCCCTATTCATGATGCTGTTCGATATTCACAGTTAAATGGGATTGGTACATTCAGCATTTTTAATACTTCTATTATTGAAGATGTTAGTGTGTTTCCGGGAAACCCTCCCATGGAATTTGGCGGAACAACCTCGGGAGTCCTTGCACTTTCAACGGATCGATCTATTCTGGAGGAGAGCAGCAATTCGGCTATTCTTAGTTTGGCCAATATCGGTCTATCAAGAAACCAGAAATTGGATGATCGACAGAGTCTGAAGATGTTTAGCAACTGGCAACCCAGCTTGGCGATGAAGGCAATTAATAAAGAGGCGCTGAATCAGATCGAGAGCTTTGAGTCGGGTGACTTTGGAGTATACTGGTATGGATCATCAGATAAATTTTCCTGGAAAACTTTCAGCTACTCATTAATTGAAGCCTATAAGTTCAAGTTCAATCACCCCAGTTTCTCTGGCATTTTTGACCAGCAAAAGCGACGAACTTTTTGGGTTAATGCGGTTGATATTCCCTTAAAGAAAGGGGTGCTGTCGGTAAACAATGGAGTATCAGGAAGCAAAGGAACATACAGCTACTCCAATGTGGAATTTCAAACTAAAAGTCAGGAGATTTTTTTTGGGACCAATTATTTTTTGTCTAATGCAAGATGGTCGATCAAGTCAGGCTTAGCAATCGACTATCGCAAAAATAGAATCAATGGAAACTTTCATTCCCTCGACTATGCTCTTGGTGCGGATCACCCAACTGAGGAGTACCAATCATCAAACCAAACCTATCCAATTGAGGCCTTCCTTTATGGAAAGTACTTCTTATCTGATGAAATCACGATTGGAACAGGATTAAGAAAGAGCATAGTATCTGGAAGTCAGCCTGATTACCTGAGTAGACAACTTAATCTGAGCTATACCAAAGACGGTTTGAGTCTCATTATGGGTACCGGGAAATACCACAAGATCGGTGTATTCGAAAACTCAGATCAGAGTTTTTTTTCAAAGAGTCGTCAGACTTCGGTAGACGTCAGGTATAATTGGCCGAGATCAGAGGTTTCTGTGTCCTACTTTAATAAGGAAGGTAGTCTGGATAGTGAGAGATATCAAGTAGTTGGATGGGAGATTTATGCAGAAAAAACGATCTACCAAAGGTTGAATGCATCGACTTCTATTACCCTGCTGGATGCCAAATCATTTTCTGACGACCCCTATTTATATGATATTAACTATTTCATTCGCGCGAGCCTGTCTTATCGAACCAGGGATTTCTGGAGTTTTGAAATGCTGTCAGCCAATCGACAAGGGATTCTATCCAGCCAAGTCATCGATGCTTCTTTTGATGCTGAAAATCAGGTATTTCAACCAGTTGCCTCTGTGGTAGACCGACTTCCGGCTTATTTTAATTTAGGGATCTCGATTAGTAAAATGTACTTCCTGAATAATGAAAATACAATCATCATTTTTGGAAGCTTCAACAACATCCTGAATTATCAAAATGTCCGGACCTATGACTATAATTTTGATTATTCACTGAGAACGGCAAATCTATTTTCTCAACGGACAGGTTACCTTGGGGCGGTGATCAATTTCTAGTAACCTCCCCAATATCGTCTCAGAGTCCATTCAGAGCTGAAGAGCAGAAAAATCAGCAAAAAATACCACCAACTTTTTATGAGCTCATTAAAACCCTCGTTGGATTTCATAACGGGTTTGAAATCTCTATCTTGAATGATTTTGGGCAATTGATCAACATCTTTAAATGGAAGAAAACTCCCATTTGTCTTTGCAGAAAGATTTCTTAAAAGCCGATGGTTGGCAGTTAAGTTCTGGTACTCCACATTAACATTCTCTACAAGGAACTCCCCTTGTTCCGTAAACAATTCATCTCCAATTCTTACAGATGCGGTGTACTGATAAATCCCTTCTGGTAATGAAGGAGCCTTGAAAGCGGTATTGTATCTTGAATCGACGAAATCGTACGAGATGGCATTCCCGGCTTCGTCCGTTATGGTGATGTTGATTTCATTATCGTAGATCCGTTCATAGATATCATTGTACACTTCTGCGTCAAAAAGTATGGATTGAGAACTTTTATAAGTGGCTACTCTATTTTTAAAACTAAACTGCTTTTTGTCATTTTTTACTGATAAGAATTGAATCGTCTTGGTAATAAAGTTGTCAAACTGTTCGCTGCTATTGTTTATTGCTGCTTCCTGAAATTTCCATTGCCAAATATTCTGTCCTACCAATACAGCACTTTTTCTGTCTCCACTATCATCGACAACCATCAAAGGTTTATCGGTCAGTGTACTTCCCAGTTTTTGAAACATCAACACTTCAGCGTTGCTCGACACTTGATAGTTCCCAAAGGGGACGTCGATCGGAGGAAAGGACTCAAACACTTCAGGATCTTCTATTTTGAATTTGCTGAAATTCTGATTGAAAGAGCCTGTAACCTTATCTGGGTTTTTGCTCAATTTTTCAATAGATAGATAGTTGATATCATCACTCAAATACTCCACAGCACTGCTCGGGCTTAGGATATGCCAAACTCCCGGCTGGCTTGTTGCTTTGGTATCGAGTTTGGTACTATGCCCATGGTAAATGATTACATCATAAATATCATTTGGGAAATCTTCGTGAATTGAAGGGATAAATAGCTCTGTCGTATAACTATCTGTTGCTTCTAACGAAGCTCTAATGGCTTTGATGTCCGGATGCGGAGCTAGAGCGGTAATCAGTATTTTCTGCCTTCCATCAATTACTTCAAGAAAAATATCAATCCTATTGTTTTCAATGGTCGACTCTTCGGGCAATGTTGGTAATGATGCAACCAAATGCCTGAGTCCTTCTTTTTCCGAAGACAGCAAGAACTCTACTTCCTGCACGCCAGATTTAAACTCCAAGACTTTTTCATCAAGAATTTTACTACCTTCCTGGAGGACAATCTTCGTCTCCACCTCATGAAATCCTTCCTGGCGAACTTCGATACGTATTGGCGTTTGATTGCCTTTGTAAGTGATTTTGTTAAAGCTTGCACGGCTAATACTAACATCTTTTGGAGGTATTGTATCACCCATCCCAACGGTGAAGACTGGCTGCAAATAGCTTCTGTAAAGTGGAGACTCACCTCTATTAAAGATCCCATCAGTAATCAAAATGGTACTTACTAAATTGTCCTCGCTCGGAATTTCATCGATGTCAGTAAAAAGCTCCGAAAGCGCGGTGGTATTCTTGTTGAATTTTATCGAATCATCTTTGGAGAGATTCATCTTACGGACTTCAATATCTTGATCAATAAGTGCCAACTCCAGTTCGCTGAGTTTTTTCTTAATTGATACAGTATCAGCACCTCTGGCCTTCACCGAAACAGAATTGTCTATTGCCAAAACAACGATGGGTTTTTCAGTCCAATTTTCTATTTTTTTGATAGACGGTTCTAGAAAGAGGAGAAGTATTAAAAAAATTGCAAGGGCTCTCAGTCCGAACAAGGACCAATTCTGCGTTCGATTCCATGGAACGCTTTTGGAGGCATATAAAAAGTAGGATAGAGTTGCTGAAATCAATAAAATTACCGGCAGCCACCATGCAGATTGTCCTAACTCAAAAAAGCTTCTAGTCATTAAGCAAGAAAACTAGTTCAAAAAGAACAATACGTTAATGAATTTTTTTAGATCGGATAATATTTACTTTAAAATACCACCAATCTCTGTTTTGGAGATTTTGTTCAAGAATATCCTTTCGAACCTTCCGGCTACAAAGGTGGTCCCAAGTACCAAAATCGACTCATCATCAGTAATTTTTACCGAAGCTAGGTTGAATCTGTTTAAGAAGCCAATGTAGTGGACACCATCAATTTCACCACTGCTCTGATTATAGAAATGGAGGACAATTTGATTGCCTTTAGTTTCTGAAGCAAATACGGAGTAGCTTGTGCCAGAGGTAGTATAGTTGAATATTCTTGAATTGGTATACGGCCGGATTTCTGCCATATTTCCGGGATAAAGGTCGCCAACATTTCCTGCAGTCAGTGGATTGGATGCCAGTTGATAGTTGTCATCGAACTGGAAGCCAGCGACCGCAAAGCTGCCTCCATTTAGCGGCATCACGGCTCTGACACCTGCATTGGTGCCTTGCCCAGAAACTACACTAGTTGGATTCGCTGCAAAATCAGTAAAAACAAGGGAAAAACTAAAATTATAAAAGCCATTAAAATAGTAATTCCCTGGACTCGCTTCACCACAGAAGAAAGGAAATGGATTTACGTTAGCCTCAAGGAAGTGATTAATGATGTCTTCCTGAACGTCATCTCCTGGGCCGATGGAATACTGATTACCACCTAGAAATCCGCCGGTAAGGCTGATCTCTGAGATTTCAGTCTGAAGGTTGACAGGATCATAGCTTTGAAGTAACAAGGATCCGGTCGATGTGGATGATGCAGATAAAGGATAATTTAATCCACCAAGCAAAGTAGCATTTTCTAACGCTAATGATGGGTTGGTTTCAATCAATACAGCATCCGTGGTTGCATTGTTTTTGACGAAAAAGTAAATGGAACTGTCCGTACTATTAAAATACATATCTCCAATCGGGGCCTCATATGCATTAAAAGCGTTCTCCTCAGAACGTACAAAATTTCCTTCTTCGTCTATTCGAATGAGCTGAACCCCGTCAAAGTCTGAATCATTTTGTTCGGTGCCAGTTAAAACGATGTAACCATCATTGATGGCTATCACATCGATCGGGTCGTAGTTCAAATCAAAATTTGAGTCATCGTAAATCTTGAAAAATGAATCCGTAAGAGAAGGCTCTTCTTCTGAGCATGACATCACAGCAATAGAGAAGAACGCCAGGATACCGATTAATTGACGAGAGGGAGTAGTGTGAGATTTGGTCATTTTTTTGATTGGATGTGGCTTGCACTTTGTTAATACGCTGCGAATTGCTTGTCTATAAATCTAAATGGAAAGACAAATCCGAGTGATATGTTAATATCTCTCAAGAAGAGCTCGTCATTGGTCTCACCCAGGGATGCAAATTCATTTTCCTGAACATTGGGCTTATTAGCCTCAGTTAAGCCTCTTTTGTAGTTGATTTCGAAGACCGTACGAATATTCCAGTAGTCAAGATTTACTCCAATACCTCCTGAAACGCCGGAGAAGGCCTTAAATGCATCCTTGACTCCAATGATTGTGCTTCCACCGTCTGAAGTCAATGGAGTTCCGGAAGAAAAATCTGTTTGTGTAATATTCACTTCTTTTTGAGCTGATGCTACCCTGGAATGAAATCCACCGACCATCACAAATGGTCTGATTTTTCCGCTCTTGATAATGTCATATTTTACCATGAGTGGCAGTTCAATTAAATCAAGTCGTTGCTCTACATCGTATCTGGTTTGAAAACGGCTGCTGGTAGATTCTCCGGACCATTCGAGTCCGCTGGAATATTCAAACCGGCTTCTTTTGTAGGCAGGTTGAAAAGAGATAGAGAACCCCTTGTGATAGAAGTTCATTTCAAGACCCATGTGAGCTCCTGGAAGCGAGAATTCCTGGTAGTCCTTTCGCAGGCTGTCTGAGGAATAATTGATCGGACTAAACCCAGCATTCCTTGTTTCGGGAAATGCTTGAGTCACATTTCCACCGATTTTCAGCCCCAACCAGAACTGAGTATCCAGAAAGCCTTCCAGCGGATTGGACGATTTGGGTTTTAACTGAGCATTAAGTAGGTGAGTGATTAATAGGAGAGAAAGTACTCCTACTAGCCTACTTGCGGATGACAAGTCTTTTGGTATCATTTAGCATTTCAGATTTTGCTTTAATAAAATAGTATCCTGCGCTTAAACCATCAAGCATAAAGGAAAAAGTATGTTCACCAGGGGGGACCTTCCGGTTGATCTGAGAAACAGTTACCCCATTCACGTCTATCAACTTTACGTTGACATCTTGATAATTATTCACAAATATTTTTGCCTGTGTGTAATTTGAGGCAGGATTCGGATAAACCTTTTCAATTCGATAATTTCTACTTACATACTCCTTTTCACTCAGAATTACCTCCTTGATCAATTCTAAAGGTTCGAAATTGCCTCCCTGCGGATTGGGACCATCAATGTAATCTCCAAAGAAAATATCTGAATCAATCACAGATTTTTCTACCCCCATCCATTCGAACAATACATTGGCTGCGATCTGTCGATAGTCGAATTGCAGGCTTACATTTCGTCCAGACATATCCGGGTTCACACCGTATATTCCTGGCTTTACTCCTAATCCGAACATCATCATGGGTCCTCCAGTGCCGTGATCGCTCCCAAAGCTTCCATTTGAGCCAATTCTTCTTCCAAACTCTGACATGGTCATGGTAAGCACCTTGTCTGCTAGTCCGCGCGATTGTAAGTCGGACTGAAATGCGCGCATAGAGGAACTAATGTGCCATAATAGCGCAGAATGCACTCCCATCGTAGGATCATAGCTCTCCACTTGATCAGCGTGTGTATCAAAACCTCCGATTTTGACCAGGAATACTTTTGTTTTTATACCTCCTGCCAGGAGTCTGGCGATTAACGCAAGCTGACTTTTTAGTCCATTGGTCTTAGAACCCCTGGGAGCATTGAAAGGATAACTTTCAGGGTAAGTAACAGACGTTTCTGCAGCAGAATCATATATTTCTGCCAATCTCTTAATGTACTCCTCTGACTTATCCTCAAGTCCAAGGATCCAATCCATCTCTCTACCGTAAGGAGAATTTGTCAGAAATGACGGAGGTAACCCTCGATCATCCACCGTAAATTCATCATTTACCTCTTCATTGAAGCCGTCTAGACTGTTGATTCTGTTCAGTAAGCCTTGAGGATTGTTTCCCAGGGAGATGGAGGTAGGGATATTTCCGGTTTGGTGGAACAGCAATGAAACATCATTCCCCATTTCTAGCGCGAGTGGATCAGGCATTTCTTCTCTTGGAAAGTCTTGCGGGTAGGACAAAGGTGCATATTCTGCCCCCAAGTACCGGCCAATCCAGCCGGATGAGTAGTAATCATTAGCTCCTCCACCCATAAACCAAATATCTCTTCCACGAAAATGAGAGCCATTGTTGTTTTCATAGGAGACTCCCTGAAAAACCGCCGCTTTGCCTGTATCATACAAATGCTTAAAATCATTCATATCAGGGTGGAGGCCTACTTGCTCATCAGAGGAGACTGTGCTGTCCAGAGGAATTAATGCCCGATTTCCTACTTTGTATGGAATGGCGATATTCGCTCGACGACTGTAGTATTCATCGTAGTTGGAGATTGGAATCACCGTATTGAGTCCGTCATTACCCCCATGCATTTGTAGAATGATCAGTACCCGATCATTGGTGCTTTGTTGTGCTAGCATTTGTACTTCCTCATGAGATCCCAAGAGTTTCAGAGGAACACCATGAAATGCAATAGGAGCACCTGCTGCAAAACCTACTTTCTTTAAAAAATTTCTTCTTTTCATCATTTGCTGGTTTTACATGAGTTGATATTCGGGTGATTGAAGAACTGCGTTAAAGAGGTTGGTCAGCTGACCCGCAACTGTAGTCGGATCAATTCCATTGTTCCAACGATTGGTCCATTGACCTTCCGGATCTGCATCGATTTGTGGGGTAAATAGGAATGCTGAAAGAAAGTAATTCATCCGTTCGACCGTTAATTCACCGGTATCGTTCTCAAAACTCAAATTGTCAGAGACTGGCAAGAAGTATTCCACCACAGCAACAATAAGATCCCGTGCATTTGGTGCAATGTCACTAAAATTGTCCTGAACAAATTGCACAATATCTACCTGGCCCATTTCAATATTGTCGTCTGAGGAAATGGCGCTTTGTACGTAATTGTATCTATTAGCCAGGTAATTTGTGGTAATCCAACTTCTGTTGAATATAGGATACTGATGATAGGCAGAATATCCCGCTACTTCGAAAGGTTCATAGTAGTCCATTCCCTGATTGTCGATTTCTCCTAGCAAACGGCCTGTAAAATCATAGAAAGACTGAAGGTCGGTCTCATAATCAGGTAGTGGAATATCGAAATTGCGTACGAATCCTAGCACGACTTCAATTGGGGATTTAATGATTGCACCAAAGTTGTTATCGTCTTCTCCTGCTTCTGCTTCGTAGAAATGAGTACTGGTCAAAAGTGCTGTCAACACCGGCTGAATCTTAAATTCATTGGCTACGAATTCGTCGGCCATGCTTTGAATGATATCTCCTTGCAGCTCTGGTGTCACATCATGATATACAAAGAACCTATAAATCTCTCGACAAATTGCGATGGGTGTTGCGTCTTGCTCATAGATCAGATCCACTAACTGGCTTACCTCATCGAGAAGACTCTCTTTGGTAGGATTGCCCCCGTTCAGAAGTTCTGGGTTGGGAGTTACTACCCCGTTGCCAAGCCTGGAACTAAAGGTAAACCCTTCACTGCCGGATTCAGGCTGTTCATGTTGACTGGCGTTTGTCTCACTGCCCCGAACACTGCCTCTTGGGATTCCTGTTTCTTCATCGATCGTATTAAATGAAAGATCTACATTGAACCCGGAAAGCACTTTGGCGCCTTCTTGAACATCCTGTTCCGTAAACACAAAGTAGTCACCATCAAATTCAGGTGCGGGGATATTACCTTCAAGTCCTCTACCCACCGTGTAAAGTTCAAGTAGCTCACGTGCAAAATTTTCGTTTACACTTCCTTTCACATTAAAACGTCCATCAAGGAAAATGAGCATGGCATTATCGACACATAGCTTTTTGGTGAGCTCCTTAAAATTTCTAGGAACGATTGTTTCCATGGATGCGGGGTCTGTCGGATCTGCATCAGGGTCTTCAGGGGGGAGAATAATATTTTCCTCATCGAAGGCATAAAGTCGAAATAGCGCCTGTTGATAAAAAAGTGCTTCCCAATTATTTACCGTCGATCGTTTGGTAGTAAAATGAGTATGGAAAAAAAAGACCAGTCGTTCCCTGAATATCGAGGCTAGTTTTGTCTCGTTTTGGCTACCGCTTCCAAGCATCTGACCCAGGTGCCAGGAACGAAACACACGCTCCATATCCAAATCCTCATTTCCGGGATCTGGGTTGATTGGTAGATCTAAAGCAGGTAACTGATTACTAAAAAGTTGAGCAACTGCTTCTTCGGGCGTATAGTCTGCAAACATGTCAATTTCAGCTCTTGTTCCTCCAAGACATGTTCTTCTCAAAAGGTGGGCTGCTCTTTTAACTCCAAGTGGACTCGTTAATGGTGTAAGTGGCATAAATGCTGGTTTTGAGAATTATAACTGGAAAATTAAAACAATTATTATAAAATAAATGATAAAAAATCACCAAATAGTTTAATTATTTGTTAAGTCTGGGTAAAACGGGCCTGCAGGTCCAAAATGACCTTCTTCACCCATCAGGAAGTTGATCAGGTGAGCATACCCCCGTCTACCTGCAACGTCTGACCGGTAACGTAGGTGGATAGATCCGACCCAAGAAATATGCAAGCATTGGCAACATCTTCCGGGCTTCCACCCCTTTTAAGGGGAATTGCATCTCGCCAGCTTTGTACCGTTTTTTCATCCAGTGCATCCGTCATTTCTGTTTCAATAAATCCTGGTGCGATTGCATTGCAGCGAATTCCTCGTGACCCAAGTTCCAGGGCAACAGACTTTGTAAAGCCAATGATTCCTGCCTTCGAGGCCGCATAATTGGCCTGCCCAGCATTTCCCTTGACTCCAACAACAGATGACATATTAATGATTGAACCACCGCGCTGTTTCATCATCGGTCGGCATGCCGCCTTGACGGTATTGAAACATGACTTCATGTTAATGTTTTGGATCGCATCCCAGTCTGCCTCGCTCATTCGCATCAGCAGATTATCTTTCGTAATTCCTGCATTGTTGATCAAAATATCCAAACTTCCAAATTCCTCCACAACACTAGCAATGAGGTCTTGCGCAGCCTGAAAATCTGATGCGTCTGATCGATAGCCTTTGGCTTTGATGCCCTTGGAGGCAAGTTCTTTCTCCAATGCTTCTCCTTTTTCTACACTAGATAAATAAGTAAATGCAACGTTTGCACCCTGTGCTGCATATTGTTCAGCGATTGCTTTACCTATTCCTTTGGATGCACCTGTAATCAGGGCAGTTTTTCCTTCGAGTAATTTCATGTTTATTATGTTGTATACACTAAGTTAAAACTTGTTAAATATCTAGCATGATGTTTGCTTCTTCCAGTAGAAACAAATTCTCAATACAATGAAAAAAATCATACTTGTTCTATTGGTTTTCTTTTTCATTTCCTTTGTCGGAAACGCACAATCACGGCAGCTAAGCAACGGATCCTACAGATCGATATCAATACATGATTGGAAAAATGAAGATACATTTAAGTTTGGTCCGATCCCTTTCTTACAAGGAAGTGGACCTTTAAGTGATTCACTTCACGCACTCTATGATTATCAGTTTTATGAACTGGAAGGAGAGTACTTTGCAATCAAAAATTGGGCGGACTATTACTATTGGTTTACCCAGAAGCATCCCCAGCTGTTTTCCAGTCCCGTATTGGAGTATGAATATTACTGGCTCATAGACGACGAGTTGGGGATGGTGCGTTTTGTTTTTTCATGCAACAACTATCGGTTGGACTTTTTACCCACGATGTTCAGCATAGAGCCGACGCACACAGACAGTTATGGATGTAGTAGGTTTAATGTAAATGCAACCAACCAGATTGCCTGGGAAAAAAGAAATAAGAAGTTTCATCGATCTTATAAAAGAGGGCTTAATGATCAGCCTGTTGCCTCAAACGGTGCGAATTCGTTTGATGGAGATCTGGACTCCATGCGAGAGTTCGTCAGAAGGCAGAAGTCCAACCCCCAGAATAATCCTGGAAGTTCAAGACCAAGTAGTGTGTTAAAGCAAGACCATACGAATACCAAAAATTAATTGGTTTTAGTCTACAAACGTC
Organism: uncultured Roseivirgaceae bacterium; assembly: GCA_964591785.1. Lineage (GTDB taxonomy): Bacteria > Bacteroidota > Bacteroidia > Cytophagales > Cyclobacteriaceae > Ekhidna. Next base: position 12,175 of record CAZQDI010000021.1, on the reverse strand, counting down.
TCGTCTACTATCTTTGCGCCTCAATTCAAAATACAAAAGAATGGCGTCAAAATATGATCTTATAGTACTGGGTAGTGGACCTGGAGGATATGTGGCAGCAATCCGCGCTTCACAGCTTGGAATGAAAGTAGGGGTAGTGGAAAAAGCAGAGCTTGGTGGTGTTTGTCTTAATTGGGGATGTATTCCAACTAAAGCACTTTTGAAGAGTGCACAAGTATTTGAGTATATCAGTCACTCGGAAGATTATGGGATCAAGGTTAAAGATGCCAGCGCTGATTTTACAGGTATGGTGAAACGTTCCCGAGGAGTGGCCGACGGAATGAGTAAAGGGATCCAATTCTTGTTTAAGAAAAATAAGATTGATCATATTGCCGGGTATGGGACTTTGAAGAAAGGAAAAAAGGTAGAGGTAAAAGATAATGCTGGGAAAATCACGACTTACAATGCAGATCACGTCATTGTTGCTACCGGAGGTCGAGCCAGAGAGTTACCCTCGATGCCTATCGATGGAAAGAAAATAATTGGCTACCGAGAAGCAATGGTTTTGGAAAAGCAGCCCAAGAAGATGGTTGTTGTTGGGTCTGGGGCCATTGGTGTTGAATTTGCCTATTTCTACAAGTCAATCGGTACAGAAGTGACAATCGTTGAATTCATGGATCGCATCGTCCCAGTGGAGGACGAAGAAATTTCTAAGCAGCTAGAGCGTACCTATAAAAAAGCAGGTATGAAAATCATGACCAGCTCCGAGGTAACCAAAGTCGATACGAAGGGCGCTGGATGCAAAGTGACGGTGAAGACCAAAAAGGGAGAAGAGCAGTTGGAGTGTGATGTGGTGCTTTCTGCTGTTGGCGTTGCCACAAACATTGAAAACATAGGATTAGAAGAAGTCGGTGTCAAAACCGAGAAGGGAAAAATTATCGTAGACGATTATTACAAGACATCTGTTGACGGTGTTTATGCGATCGGTGATGTGGTAAAGGGCCAGGCATTGGCTCACGTTGCTTCGGCAGAGGGGATCATCTGCGTGGAAAAAATCAAAGGGATGCACGTATCTCCATTAGATTATAATAACATCCCAGGATGCACCTACTGCTCCCCTGAAATTGCGTCAGTTGGTTACACAGAGAAGGCAGCCAGGGAGGCTGGGTATGAGGTTAAAGTTGGAAAATTTCCATTCTCAGCTTCTGGAAAAGCGAAAGCTGCCGGAGCTTCTGAAGGTTTTGTCAAAGTAATTTTCGACGCAAAATATGGCGAATGGCTAGGCGCACACATGATCGGTGCGAATGTGACCGAGATGATCGCTGAAGCGGTAGCCGCGCGTAAACTGGAAACAACAGGTCATGAAATCATCAAATCAGTGCACCCGCACCCTACGATGAGCGAGGCCGTTATGGAGGCGGCTGCTGCCGCCTATGATGAGGTGATTCATTTGTGAGAAAATAACAAAATGAAGCCCCGGATGGGGCTTTTTTTATATTGTCTCCTTTAAGATTGCGGTCAATTGGTCCGATTCTACCAGGAAGCCATCGTGGCCATAGATGCTTCTGACTTCATGAAAGGTAGCTTCTTGTATATTTTGTGAAATAAATTTTTGCTCTGAAATCGGAAATAAGAGGTCGGAATCAATGCCAATGACAATGGCTTTCGATTCGATGCGACCGAGAGCCTCTTCCAAGGAACTAAAATTCCGACCCACATTATGACTGTCCATCGCTTTGCTCAGCAAGTAGTAGCTGTGCGAAGAGAACCTTTTCCTTAGTTTTTCACCCTGGTACATTTGATAGGAAGACGCTTTGAATTCATGAGTCTTTTGATCCGAATCCACTTGAGTGTGTAGATAGGTATCATAGTGACGATACGAAAGCATGGCAATGGCTCGGGCTGTCGCGATACCATTTACAGGATCGTTATCAATGGCCATTCTTTGTGTTTCGTTGAAAGCAATTCCCCAGGGAGAATGCCTCGCATTTGTGGCAATGGGAACGATTGTACCAAAGAGCGCAGGTTCTTGTACAGCCCACTCCAACAGTTGCTGTCCTCCCATGGATCCCCCAATCCCAAGTTTTATTTGCGATAATCCTAAATAGTTTTTTAATCGCTGAAAACATGTTACCTGGTCTTTGATAGTGATCAGGGGGAAATCAAAACCTGAAGGTTCTGTACTTCCGTAGCATGAGCCAAGCATGTTTGCACAGATAATAAAATACTTTGTCGGGTCAATGAGTTGATGGGGACCGACTAGTTCGGGCCACCATTCTGAAGGGTCACTATTGCCAGTCAATGCATGAAAGACCCAAACAACATTGGATTGATCCGAATTCAATGTACCGATGGTTGTGTACCGGATCTTCAAATCCTGAAGTGTGGCTCCACACTCCAGGACTATCGGTTGTTTTTCATAATATGTCTGAGCGCTAGACTGCATGTAATTCTCCTTCATAAACGGTAGCAAAAGCTTGGACAAAATCCGCCTTGATATCATCAATGTGTTCGATACCAACCGAAACCCTCAGCAGGTTGGGGACCACTCCCGACGCGAGTCGCTCAGCTTCAGAAAGTTGTTGATGAGTAGTTGCAGAGGGTTGTATGATGAGTGTTTTAGCATCTCCAACATTGGCTAAATGACTGACCAACTTCAAATTGTCTACCAGTTGGGAGGTCTCCTTTTTTTCACCTTTTAAGACAAAAGAAAGCACCCCGCCATATCCATTTGTAAAATACTTTTTTGCGTTGGCGTAATAAGGACTTGATTGCAGCCCCGGGTAATTTACCTTTTCTACCAATGGATGTGCTTCAAGCCATTCTGCAAGGTGAAGTGCATTCTCCACAGTACGTTGGACCCGGAGAGAGAGCGTTTCGATTCCTTGAAGAAGCAGAAAGGAGTTGAAAGGACTGAGCGCTGGGCCAAAATCCCGTAATCCTTCCACTCGGGCTCTTATGGCAAATGCAATGTTTGGCAGACCTAGAGGATTTCCTTCGCCAAAAACCTCCCAGAATTTCAGGCCATGATATCCTTCGGAGGGTTCTGTAAACTGAGGGTATTTTCCATTGCCCCAGTTGTACGTCCCACCATCTACAATGACCCCCCCGATAGAAGTCCCATGTCCCCCGATCCACTTAGTGGCAGAAGCAGTAACTACCGCTGCTCCGTGCGCAATCGGTTGGAACAGGTAGCCTCCCGCACCAAAGGTGTTATCGACTACCAGGGGAATATCATGATCCTTGGCTATTGAAGCAATCGCATCAAAATCAGGAATGTTGAATTCTGGGTTTCCAATGGTTTCCAGGTAAATAGCTTTGGTATGGGCATCAATCAGAGCCTCGAAATCGGAAGCTTGGTCGCTCTTCGCAAATCGTGCCTCGATCCCAAGCCTCTTGAAAGCGACTTTAAATTGATTGTACGTACCACCATACAAAAAAGAGGTAGAAACAAAATTGTCTCCAGCTTCCAGAATGTTGTTTAAGGCAATGAACTGAGCTGCCTGACCCGATCCTACCGCCACTGCTGCTACTCCTCCCTCTAACGCGGCAATTCGTTTTTCAAAAACATCGTTCGTAGGATTCATAATCCGTGTGTAAATATTTCCAAAGTCCTTCAGAGCAAAGAGATTAGCGCCATGTTCAGAATCTTTGAAAGTAAAGGAAGTGGTTTGATAGATAGGTACTGCTCTGGATCTGGTTGTTTCATCAATTTCCTGGCCAGCATGTAGTTGAAGTGTTTCGTATTTTAATTCTTGTGACATCTTTTTTTGTTTTTTGATTGATAATTGACTGATGATTTTATCGATCAGGACAGCCTGATGACAGGATTTTATCAGGGCTAGGAAGCCTAACCTAAGATGATCTCAAACCCCAAATGGATCAAATGGATGTTAGATGTGTATGTGGCAATGCAACGCTGCTGGACCTGTTACTTCAAATCCTAATATTGGGCAGCATTCAAGAAAATCAGTTTTCATGTGTAATCAATTTATTTATCAGGAATTAGCACCTTCCTTTCTGAGGGGGTTGCTAGTGCGTCACAGAGCCTGTCTCTCGGCACTTCTTAATAAATCGATCTAAGTCGATTTGCGATACAAACCTACATGGCGATTGCGATTTTGTCAAAATAAAGAAAACAAAAATTTAATCGATGAGGATAATCAGTTGATAATCAGGATGATCGATCTATTCAGGATTGTCGTGTTCGAAGTTCCGGGCGATACACTAGCAATCCTTTTATAAATTGAAGTTTCAAACCAAAGAAACTATGGCCAAAACAATTATTGTATCCAATCGGCTCCCTATTAAGATCAAGAAGGAAAAGAGTGAAATGGTGTACATGCCTAGTGAGGGGGGACTTGCCACCGGCTTAGGTTCCATCTATAAGGAAGGTGACAATATATGGGTTGGTTGGCCGGGGCTAGCAGTGAATAAGGCCGCCGAAAAGGATGCGATCAAAGATCGGCTGGTTGAGGAAAGTATGAGGCCGGTTTTTCTGAGTGCCCAGGAAATTGAAGACTTCTATGAAGGGTTTAGTAATGAGACCCTTTGGCCTAATTTTCATTACTTCAATCAATACGTGGTTTATGACGAAAATCTCTGGAAGGCGTACCAAAAAGTGAACAAGAAGTTTGCAGCTGCTATTGAGGAGGAACTGGAGGAAGGAGACACACTTTGGATCCATGACTACCAATTGCTGCTGCTGCCGCAAATGATCAGAGATATTAAAGAAAACATTAGCATTGGCTTTTTCTTGCATATTCCTTTTCCGTCCTATGAATCATTCCGACTCCTTCCCTGGAGAAGAGAATTACTGAACGGGATGATGGGAGCAGATTTTCTAGGCTTTCATACCTACGACGACATGCGTCATTTCCTTTCCAGCGTGAACCGACTGGCTGGTATTGGTAACACAAATGGTCAAATCAATGTTGGAAGTCGACCGATTTTGGCAGATGCCTTACCCATGGGTATCGACTATGACAAGTATGCTTCAACAGCCTCCCTGCCAGATACGTTGGACCGGGAAGTTCGTTATCGGACTTCTTTGGGTGATGTCAAAATTATTTTGACGATCGATCGTCTTGACTACTCGAAAGGTATTCCGCAAAGGCTACAAGCTTTTGAATGTTTCCTTGAGGAGAATCCAAATTTTAGGGGGAATGTTTCCATGTTGATGGTCGTGGTTCCTTCCAGGGACAACGTGCCAAAATATGCCCAATTGAAGGAAGAAATAGATCTGTTGGTTGGACGGATCAATGGAAAATTTGGTCGATTAAATTGGACCCCGATCCATTACTTCTATCGAAGTTTTCCATTGAATGCGTTGAGCGCATTTTATCGGATCGCCCATGTGGCCTTAGTGACTCCCATGAGAGATGGAATGAATTTGGTCTGTAAGGAATACATTGCAAGTAAGCTCGATCAGAAGGGTGTTTTAATTCTGAGTGAAATGGCTGGAGCCTCCAAAGAGCTTTCTGATGCGATTTTGATCAACCCGAATAACATTCGACAGATGATCGATGCGATGAAGGAAGCACTGACCATGCCTGAATCTGAGCAGAGGCGAAGGATGAAGATCATGCAAGACTCGATCAAAAGGTACAACATCCATGCTTGGGTTTCTCTATTTATGGAACGTTTGGCCTTTATTAAGAAAGAACAGGAAAACCTTAGGACCAAACCACTCGACGGGAACGTATTTGAACAACTGAAATCAAGTTATTTGAATGCTAAATCTCGCATCATCTTCTTAGATTATGACGGTACGTTGGTAGGGTTTCACGCAAATCCTGATGATTCAAAACCGGATAAGGAATTGAAGGATATTCTCAGCAAACTGACCAGCGATCCAAAAAATCAGGTAACAGTCATTAGTGGTAGGGGCCGGGAAACACTTGAAAAATGGCTCAGCGTGTACCCCATTGACCTCATAGCTGAACATGGGGTTTGGCACATGAAAAATGGTCAAGACTGGGCGCAGTTTCGTGAAATGGATACCAGCTGGATGGACGAATTTGTCCATGTGCTGGAAATGTATGTGGACCGGACTCCGGGTTCTTTCATTGAAAAGAAAGATTACTCCTTGGTTTGGCATTACCGAAAGGTAGAGACAGGTCTTGGAGAAGTAAGAACAAGGGAACTAACGAGTCATTTGAAATACATTTCGTCTGAAAAAGACATCCAAATCATGGAAGGAAACAAGGTGATCGAAATCAAGAACACTCATGTCAACAAAGGCTATGCTGCCGCTGAATGGCTGAAGAAAGGCAAGTATGATTTCGTCATGGCGTGTGGTGATGATCGGACTGATGAAGACACGTTCAAGGCCATGCCAGATGACGCCTTCACCGTCAAAGTAGGTTCTTCTTCCTCGTCGGCCAACTATCGGGTTGAAGGGCACATGGATGTAAGAAATCTTTTGAGCTCGCTGTAAGGAAGCAAACTCTTCCTAGCTAGAAATTAAGAAATCCGGTTGATCCAATTTTCTAGATATTCTACTGGCTGCATTCAGTAGACCCACGTGGCTGTATGCCTGTGGGAAATTCCCCCACATGCTTCCATCTTCCGCTTTCACATCTTCACTTAGCAATCCGACATGGTTGCTGTACGACACAAGATTTTCGAAGTAGCGCATGGCGTCATCCAATCGTCCAACGCAAGCAAGCGCTTCCACATACCAGAAGGCACAAATCAGGAAGGTAGTTTCTGGTTCACCAAAGTCATCGGTATGCTTATACCTGTAGAATAGGCCATTGCCGGCGTGCAATTCGTTTTCGAGCGCAACCAGGTGATCTTTTGCTTTTTGAGAATTATGGGGTAGGTAGTTCATCATGATGAGCTGCAAGGTGCTGGCATCCATTCGGTCTACACCTATTGCCTGGGCATATCCCTTTTTGGACGCGACAAAACTCTTTTCAATCATTTCCTCAGAACGCTTCTTCAGCTTAATGGCCAACTCCCCAATTTTCTCATTTTTCAATACCCGGGCCATTTTTATCGCAGCACAACTTCCGGCCCAGTGGAATAGGTAGGTGTAGCAATGAAGCTGAGCGAGATTCCTGAATTCCCAGAGTCCGGCATCTTTCTCGTCAAAGGTTCTTTCGATCATCTTCAAAGTTTTGAAGATCAACTCAGAGGCGTCAAAACGCTCACTAAATATGATTCGCATATCGTTGTAAAGCGGAAGTAGCGAGATCAATACTTGTCCATAGACATCGTTTTGAATGTGAGTATATGCATCGTTTCCGACCCGAACCGGAGTATTTCCCAGGTATCCGCCGAGCGGCATTTCCTTTTCTTCCAAGAGTTTCTTGCCGTCAATGCCATACAGTGGCTGATATCGGTCTTCTTCTTCAATGGTGGTGTTAAGAATGTAGTGAAAGTACCTTTCCAATTCATCGAAGTGGGCAATGTTATTGAATGCATTTAATGTGTAAAATGTATCCCGCATCCAGCAGTAGCGATAGTCCCAGTTACGCGTACTACCCGGGCTTTCAGGAAGACTGGTAGTCGTGGCTGCAATGATGGCTCCCGTATCTTCGTACTGGTGGATCTTCAAGATCAATGCCGACCGAATGCCTTCTCGTTGAAAGAAATTTCCGATGCTGGCAGATTTTACCCAGGTCCTCCAGTAGATTTTGGTTTTGGTAAGGAAGGTTTCGGTAGTTTCCTGCAAAGACGCTTCGAGGGGAGGTCCCCAGGTCAGTGCCAGGTATTTGGTTTCATTAAGGACAAAGCTCTCTTCATTCAAAAGGTAGGTTAACGAAATATTGGACGTCAGCCGCACCATGGACTCCAGTCCCAGAAAGCGTAAGTGGTTGCTACCGGAGCTAGTCTCAGGGACCACTTCTCCGTAACCTCCTTTGGGCTTGCATTTGACGATGATCTTAGGATTGCCTTCCACCAGTTCAATTTTTCTGAAGAGCATGAGTGGCTTATAATACCGATCGTACTGCAGGAACCTTGGAGCAAAATCCGTTACTCGGTAGGTGCCGTCGGCTGCTTTGATTTCCGTGACCAGGATATTGGTATTTTCCAGGTAGGATTGCGAGCAATATTTGATTCCATCGATGGGACTGATGGAAAAATTTCCACCTTTCTCTTTATCCAGCATGCCACCGAAAATGAAGCTGCTGTCAAAGCGAGGCCAGCACATCCATTCGATGTTGGTGTCCAATCCGACATGAGCTGTAAATGCACAGTTTCCAATAACTCCGTAATCGTAAGAATGTCTTTTTTGCATTGATCCAAATTTAGCGTTCGTGAATCTACAACAGTATGCTGCTTTTTTTAAATTTTATTTGGTTATTTCCGCAATTATTTAGAACCTTTGTCGAGAAGTATAGAAAATTTTGAATTTGAGATCAATCATAGTACCCTCTTTTTTCAGGCCAGTCCCGGCCAGGCTTAGGCCTGTACTATAGCTAGGTGTCACCTCCGTGGTGACCATTTCTCCATCATCTTTTACATTCAATTTTTACATCATCATGACTAAGGTAATCGTTCAGGTTGCTGCCCCTGAACACATTCATTTTGCGGAAGAAATATGCGAACTAATTGAGATCAGTGCGCATCAGAGAGGTACTGGTATTGCAAAACGATCTCCGGAATACATTGCTAAAAAAATCGTCGAATCCAAAGCGATACTGGCATTGGTCGACGGAGCACTCGCCGGGTTTTGCTACATCGAGTCATGGGGAGACAAATCTTATGTGGCTAATTCGGGGCTGATCGTAAAACACTCTTTCCGATCATTGGGCATTGCCAAGAAGGTCAAGCGGAAAGCTTTTGAACATTCCCAGAAGATGTTCCCTAATGCCAAGCTTTTTGGACTAACAACCTCCCTTCCGGTCATGAAGATCAATTCTGATTTAGGATATCGACCGGTGATCTATTCAGAGCTCACCGATGACGAGGAATTCTGGAATGGATGCAAAAGTTGCATCAATTACGAGATTCTGATGAGCAAAAACAAAACCAATTGTATGTGCACCGCCATGTTGCACGACCCCAAAGAAAAAGAGCGCAAGCGCTGGAACTTCATGAAAAAATCTAAACTGTACGATCGATTCATGCGAATCAAAAAGAAACGAATGACCCTTAAACTGTTTTCACTATGAGCAAGAAAGTTGTATTAGCGTTTAGTGGTGGACTAGATACTTCCTACTGCGCCACCTACCTGTCCCAAGAGCAAGGATATGAAGTACATGCCGTGACGGTAAATACTGGTGGATTTGATGAGGAAGAACGAGGCAGGCTTGAACAGCGAGCGTTAGATCTGGGAGTTGCGAACTATGCTTTCCTGGACAAGACGGATTCTTTTTACCGGGAGGGAGTAAAGTTTCTGCTATTTGGCAACGTACTAAAGAACAACACCTATCCACTTTCAGTGAGTGCCGAGCGGGTCTTTCAGGCGGTAGCCATCGCTGATTATGCCAATGAAATTGGTGCGGATGCCATTGCCCATGGAAGCACAGGAGCCGGAAACGATCAAGTACGGTTTGATCTCGTGTTCCAGACGATGTGTCCGTCGAAGTCGATCATTACCCCGATCCGCGACCTAAAGCTCTCGAGGGAGGTGGAAATCCAGTACCTCAAAGACCATGGTGTGGAAGGAGATTGGAGCAAGGCGAAGTACTCCATCAACCAGGGACTTTGGGGCACTTCAGTAGGAGGGAGCGAAACGCTGACTTCCCACCTCCCATTGCCAGAGGAGGCTTTCCCAAGCCAACTGAAGAAGGAAGGCTCGGAGAGCGTCACGATTCAATTTCATCAGGGTGAACCGGTCGGCATTGACGGGCGGAATGACGATCCGGTCAAAGTCATTCAATTGCTGGAGGAGGTGGCCTCAGCTTATGCGATCGGCCGAGACATTCACGTAGGTGACACGATCATTGGCATCAAAGGGCGTGTCGGTTTTGAAGCTGCTGCTGCCCTGGTACTAATCAAGGCGCATCATGCACTTGAGAAACATGTACTCTCCAAGACCCAGCTTCGCCTCAAAGATCAGCTTGCTGCCTGGTACGGGGATTTGATGCATGAAGGTCAGTTTCTTGATCCGGTGATGCGGGACATTGAATCGTTCTTGTCATCCTCGCAGAAGCACGTGACAGGGGAAGTCATCGTTCGTCTAGCACCTTATCGCTTTTATGTAGAAGGTGTCACCTCCAAGTATGATCTGATGCAATCGTCTTTTGGTCAATATGGAGAGATGAACAACGCCTGGACGGCAGACGACGCGAAAGGGTTTGTAAAAATTCTGGCCAATCAAGGAAAACTACTAAACAGTGTCAAGCATGATTAGCGTGGGAATCATTGGTGCGGCAGGATACACTGCCGGAGAGCTGATTCGTATATTAATACATCACCCGGATGCCGAAATCAAAATTCTGCAAAGTGAGAGCCAGGCCGGCAAAACGATCACAGAAGTCCATAAGGACCTCATTGGTGAAACCGAGCTAACCTTTACCGAGGCCATTCCTGCGGAGGAGTTGGATATCGTTTTTCTTTGTAAAGGTCATGGTGAATCGGCCAAAATCCTTGCCTCCCATCCTCAGCTTCTTCAAAAGAAAATCATAGACCTAAGTCAGGATTTCAGACTTCGTGGGGATCACTCGTTTATTTACGGTCTGCCGGAGCTGAATAGAGCTTCCATTAAAGAGGCCAGCCAGGTAGCAAATCCAGGCTGTTTTGCCACTTCGATCCAGTTGGGGCTGCTGCCTGCTTTTGCGGCAAAAAGTGTCGGAAGTGCATTGAGCATCTCGGGGATTACCGGATCTACCGGAGCCGGTCAGTCGCTCTCGGCGACCTCCCACTTCAGTTGGCGCAGCAACAATGCGAGCGTTTATAAACCCTTGGTACACCAGCACCTGAAAGAAATTGGCGAAACGTTGCAATCCATGGACCCAACGTTTGATGAGCGACTGCACTTTGTGCCTTATCGGGGAGCTTTTTCGCGCGGAATCATTACCACCACACATTTCGAAACCGAGCAATCCAGCGAAGCACTGATGGAGACTTACGTAGCGTACTACTCAGATCAGCCTTTTACACACGTGGTAGCCACCAATCCGGACCTAAAGATGGTGGTAAACTCCAATAAGTGCCTGGTTTTTCCCCAAGTGATTGAGGGAACCGCGATTGTGGTTTCCGTCATTGACAATCTACTTAAAGGGGCCTCGGGACAGGCCGTACAAAATATGAATTTGATGTTCGGGTTGGAAGAAACCACCGGACTTTTCACTAAAAACAGCGTATTCTAATGGACAATCGAAAAATAGCAATCATCGGAGCTGGAAACCTGGGTTTATCCATTGCCAATGGACTTGTAAAGAAGAAACTGGCTGAGGCGGACGAAATCACCTTGACCCGCCGAAACATCGACGGGCTACAGTCCATGATGGACCAGGGCTTTCAGGCTACCAACGACAATACAGCTGCGGTAGGTAAGGCACAGCTCATTTTACTGTGTGTCCTACCAAGCCAAATCACCAGTGTTTTAGAAGAGATCAACCCTGTGCTCAAACCCGATCAGGTGCTGATCTCTGTGATCACCGGTGTCGCGATTGAGTCGATTGCCTCTGTCCTTGACACCAGGGTGCCGATCATTCGAGCCATGCCCAACACGGCCATAGCCATCGGGCAGTCGATGACGTGTTTGGCAGCAGAGGACGGTTCCAAGGCTTACTTGCCGGAAGTTGTAGAGCTGTTCGATGCACTGGGCGAGACCCTGGTGATCGAAGAAAAACTGATGCAAGCGGCAACAGTGCATGGTGCCAGCGGTACGGCGTTTTTCATGCGCTACCTGAGAGCCGCCACCCAGGCAGGAGTGCAAATGGGATTTGAATCGGACGAAGCGCAGCTTATTGCGGTGCAGACAGCCAAGGGTGCGGCTTCGCTCATCCAGAAAAATGAATCTCATCCTGAGGTAGAAATAGACAAGGTGACTACCCCTCAGGGATGTACGATCGAAGGGTTGAATGAGATGGAGCACCAGGGCTTTAGCTCAGCATTGATCAAGGGAGTGATGACTTCCTTCAAACGAATCACTCAAATGAAGAAAGGGACGGAATCATGATGTCGACATTTGACGTCTATCCAAGATATGATATAGAGCCGGTCAAAGGTGAGGGCTGCCATGTCTGGGATAAGAGCGGCACCAAATACCTCGATTGCTACGGCGGCCATGCAG
>CAZQDI010000020.1:0-37447 GCA_964591785.1 uncultured Roseivirgaceae bacterium | reverse complement strand
TAAAAGTCAACATTCATAGAGCACGCAAAAAAGTAAAAGAAGCAATGCAAAAAATAGACGCATATGGAATCGCAAATTGAAGAATTACTTCATAAGTATTGGGAGGGAGAGACAAGTTTGGAGCAGGAACAGTTGATAAAGTCGTACTTCAAATCGAATCCATCTCTATCGCATGAAGGCCATTACTTCCGCTATTTGAACAAACAGAGACAAATGAGCATGGAGCAATCGAATGATAAATCAAAAACATCGAGAACATGGCTATCTGCTGCTGCTACGATTACGATCGGTTTGATTACAGCATTCCTGGTATTCAATGAGGCAAATAAGGATCCATTTGCCGAAGAAGACCCTGAGAAGGCCCTGGAAGCCACAAGAAATGCATTGATGATGATTGGTGCAGGACTTAATGAAGGTCAGATTCATGCCATGGAACTGACAAAATTTAACAAAGCCAAGGAAGAACTTCAGGAAGATTCTGAAGAACTCTAGTAAGGGAAACCAAAACCATACATTAAAACATTAAGAAATAAAGAGATGAAAAAGACACTATTGATACTTATGATTATGTCGGTAACTACCGTGGCATTTTCGCAACAGGTAGTTACTAAGTACATGGACAAGTTTGAAAATGACGAAACATTTACCAAAGTTTCGGTGAGCAGCAAGATGTTTTCACTTTTTGCTGAAATGGAAGGTTCTGAAGAAGATGAGCAGCTTTTTTACGATATCACAAGTAAACTTAAGGGTATGAAAGTAGTAGCCAGTGAAAAGGTTTCGAAACCAAAAGAACTATTTGAGGAGGCAGTTTCAGATATTGAGAAAGCCGGTTTTGAGGAGCTGATGACCGTTAAGGATGCGGAAGAGGATGTCGTGATTTCCATTACAGAGAAAAATGGAACGATTTCCGAACTCATCATGGCCGCTGGAGGTAAAGAACGGTTCGCGCTCGTTAGCATCTATGGCGAAATCAACCTCAAAGAAATTTCCAAGCTTGCCAGTCTGATGCGAGTAAATCAGCTGAAGTACCTGGAAAATCTTGAAGGCATCGATTAATTTAATTCAAGTTGACATGGGCGGCTGACGGCATGGGTTAGCTGCCCTTTTTTATATGAAAAAACTACTCTCTACCCTACTTTTTGCATTGGCCGTTTCTACCTTCGGTCAGGAATCCATCATCAAAGAATTTTCTGAACCCAGGAGGCCTACCAGATGGCTGAATCCAATCTGTCTCTACCCGAGCACCCTTAGGATGGTGAATATTTCCGGAAATTCGGATTTCAATGCACTCGTCAATGACATTGAAAAGATCTTGATTTATACACTGGATTCTGCGACAATCATCTCTGATGATAAAACCTCCTGGATAAAAGACTATGAGGAAATTGGATATGAGGAATACATCAGCCTTTACGGCAAACAGATGATGAGAATCTATGGCAAGGACGAGGAATATGTAGGAATCATGTCAGCGGAAGACCGACTGCTTACCTTTTACCTACGTGGTAATATTCCCTTTCACAAGATTCCGACTTTAATAAACTCCTTCCGGGAAGAAGACTTTTTGGATATCGTAACTGAACAATTCAGATGAGTACCATTCTAAAAATCAACAAACTGACCAAGCGATTTGGTAAGCTGACAGCAGTAGATCAACTTGATTTAACCGTTGAGCAAGGACAGGTCTATGGAATTCTTGGACCCAATGGAAGTGGAAAAACCACCACCTTAGGAATGATTCTGGAGGTAGTTGCCTCAACAAGTGGTCAATTCGAGTGGTTTGAGGGCATGAATAACGTTCAGGCCAGACAAAAAATTGGAGCCATTCTGGAAACTCCTTGTTTCTACAGTTACCTCACTGCCGTAGAAAACTTAAGAATTGTTGCGCACATCAAAAAAACAGATGACAGCAAAATTGACGAGATTCTAAAGCAAGTCAATTTGTTTGAGCGGAGAAACGATAAGTTCAAAACTTATAGCCTGGGAATGAAACAGCGACTTTCTCTCGCAGCGGCGCTCCTTTCAGACCCTCCTGTGTTGATGCTTGACGAGCCAACCAATGGCCTGGATCCTGAAGGGATTGCAGAAATTCGACAGCTGATCAAAGACATTGCTGAAAAAGGGAAAACCATCATCATGGCAAGCCATCTGCTCGATGAAGTCCAGAAAGTTTGTACGCATTTCTGCATCTTAAGAAAGGGTGTAAAACTTCATGAAGGATCCGTGGGTGATATTCTTGGAGAAACCAATGTAGTTGATATTGTTGCTGATGACTTAAATGCGCTGCTGGAGCTGATGATCAATTTTGAGGGCGCAGAGAAAGCAGTCCGTGAAAATGGCACGATCAAAGTGTTTCTAAAAGATGGAAACTCCTCTGAATCAATTAACAAATATTGTTTCGATAATGGATTCCTACTTAAAAAACTGGTTCCTCAATCAAAATCTCTGGAACAAGAATTCCTTAAAATTCTCAAAGAAAACGATTAAAAAACATGATCAGAGCATTCAGATTAGAGTGGCTTAAAGTAAGAAGCTATCGCGTTTTTTGGATATTATTCGGTCTATATCTAATTACCCAGTTGATCATAACCAATGGAGGGATTTTCGTGCTTGAATGGTTGGAAAGTAAGGGGGCAGATTTTGATGGCATCAAGCCAAGCATACTCCCCATTTACGATTTCCCTGACATCTGGCAAAACTCAGTTTGGCTAGCGTCCTTTCCGAAAGTTCTGGTCTCGTTTATTGTGGTGGTCTCTGTCAATAATGAATTAACCTACAATACGCTACGACAAAACATTATCGATGGAATTTCCAAGAAGGAGTTTTTGATGTCAAAGTTTTCTTTGATCATCTTCCTTGCAGCCATCTGTACGCTCTTTTTGTTCATCACCGGTTTGATCACAGGACTCATTTACTCTCATGTCACCGACTTAAAATATATTCTGTCGGAGATGGATTACCTGATTTCCTACTTCCTGCAAATCGTCGCGTTCTGCCTGTTCGCTTTTTGTATTGCAATGGTTATCAAAAAAGCTGGTTTTGCAATTGTCGGGATCCTTATCTATTCCATTTTTCAATTGATGTTCACGTCCTTTCTGGAATTCTCGCCATGGACAAAAGATACAGTGGGGAATTTGGTCAAGTTTTTACCCCTGTATTCCATTGAGAAGTTGACTGGAAAAATATATGAAAGCCCTTTTGCAAGATATCTTTTTCAGGAAATCAAAACGGACATACTTTGGTATGAGTGGCTCATAGTCATCCTGTGGATTGGTCTATTCTGTGGGTTCATTACCTACCTCCTGAATAAAAAAGACCTTAAGGCTTAAACCGAAAAATTTCGATCCTTCACCTATAAAAGATAGCCACCAACCTAATGGTGGTATACAATTTCATGCATATCAACGTTACTTGTGTATTGAATAAATGATTAAATCCACTACGTTATGCTAAAATTAATATCGGTCGCCTTGACATTCATTTGTCTAGAATCAGAATGGTTGGGCGGAGTCAACAGGAATCAAATCGAAGAGGTAAAGGTTGAGTTCAGTAAAGATGCCATAGGAATTGAGAGTGGTCAGCCAATTTTCTCCAAAGAAACAATCGTAAGGGTATCGAATCCAACAGACACCAAAATCAATCTCTACATCAACGATGAAGAAAAAGTAATGAAGGAAAAGAAAATTGAAATTACTGATTTGGAATCAGGGACGTATACAATTATGATCGTGAATGCGAGCAAGACGATAGAAAAAAGAACCGTAGGATTTACGATTCAATAAATTAGATAGGTTAGTTAGGTTAGTAGCGTTCTTCTGAATCGGAGGAACGCTTTTTTTATGAGAAATTCTGAAATAGATAATAGATCATTTGCCCCGAAAACAAGAGCAGAATTACTGCAATTGATCGATTCATTTTTCGAATGAACTTCAGTGTGATCAAGTGCTTTAGTTTTTGTGCAATAAACGCTTTGGCCACGTCCAAACTCAAGATGGTTAAAAGCATAGCAAAGAAGAACAGCACCTGTTGATTAAAATCGTATTGATAACTCAAGGTGATGTTACTCACCCAGGTAGCCCAAAAGACAATTACAAATGGATTGAGTCCATTGAGCAGTAATCCTTTCAGCAGGTTTTTTGCATAATTGGATTCCTGGTCGTTTTCCTCATCAACTAGTTGTGGTCGTTTGAACCATGAATAAGCGGCATATATCACCAGGACACATGCTCCAATGACTGCCATCCAAAACTTGATTTCTTCGCTTTGAAGAAACTTATCCATCCCGAACAAGACAACCAATACATAAGCAGAATCACTAATTGAGACACCAATAGCTAAGAAAATCGCTTTTTTAAACCCTTGTTGGATACTGGTTTGAATCAAAGCAAAAAATGCCGGCCCCAGTAAAAAAATAAAAATGAGTCCGAATAAGACTCCATTGATGATTGGTGACATTTAGTTAACGGCCTCGTTTTTTTGCTGTAAGAATTGTTTCCACAACTGAGCTTTTTCCTTTTTTAGCACACGTGGAAACTTGTTTTGACTTCCAACTTTACCTTGCGCTTCCATCCATTGATAGAAGATCGATGTGGGTAGGACGGTTAGTCTGACCTCTTTGAGAGCTGATGACCGCTCTACCTGGTAGTCATCATTCAACTCCATGAGTTTTTTATCGATCAAATCCCTGATGGAATCAATATCTACCTCATCATCAGTTCCGATGTACCAATGGTGCGCAAACAGGCTATTGGAAGTTTCTCCGACTAAGGTAAACTCTCTAATATCTATTCCCAGTTCTTCTTCAACCAATTCCACTGCTTTATTCATATTGTCTAAGCTTAAATGCTCGCCACAAAGACTCATAAATAGTTTAGTACGACCTGTGATTGTGATGTGGCAATCTTCTAAGGAAGTAAACCTTATCACGTCGCCGATCATGTATCGCCAGGCCCCTGCATTTGTAGTGATCAATAGCGCATAGTCTTTTCCTGTCTCTATCTCATCGATCTTCAGGGGTTCGACATCTCCTTTTAATTTGCCTTCGTCGTCAAAGTTTGTCTCGTTAAAAGGGATAAACTCGTAAAAAATTCCATTGTTAAGCACCAGCCTCATTGCCTTGCTTCCAGGAATTGCCTGAAAAGCAATAAAACCTTCTGAGGCCAGATAGGTCTCCATATAAATTAGTGGACGCTTTAGCAGTCGCTCAAACCCCAATCGATAGGGTTCGAAAGACACACCCCCGTGGACGAAAATGGATAGGTTTGGCCAGATGTCATGGATCGTCTGTACCTGATAGCGATCAATGATTTTTTCAATTAGAATTTGATGCCAGGCCGGGACTCCTGCCAAGATCCCTATATCCCAATCGGGAGCTTTTTTTACAATTTCCTCCAACTTACCATTCCAGTCTTTTGTCTTCGCAATTTTCTTTCCTGGCTTATAGAAATGCTGAAACCAGAAAGGAATTTGTGAAGTCGTAATTCCACTGAGATCGCCCTCAAAATATTGTCCATTTCTCTTTAAATCGGTACTACCGCCTAACATCAAGATTCCTTTAGAAAATAAAGACGCCGGGAGGTTGTACTTGCTCATGGTAAGCATCTGCCGTACAGAGGTCTTGCGAATGGATTTCAGCATTTCTCTAGTGATCGGGATATGCTTGGAAGGCGCACCCGATGTACCTGAACTCAACGCGAAATACTTGATTTTTCCGGGCCAACAAACATCCCTTTTCCCATTCTGAGCGAGGTGCCACCACTCATCGTACAACTTGTCATAATCAAAAATGGGGACCTGTTGCTTAAAGGTCGCATAATAACTGCGACTGTCTTTTTTCTTGAAGGAGTTTAAGACTTCGGTGAATTTGTAAGCTTGGCCAAACTCGGTTCCCTGACAATTAATAAGGAGGTTTCTGAGTTCCTGCTTTTGCAGATCTTCGGGCGAACTATACATCTGCTCTAAACTTTCCCTCAGCGTTACGCCCTTCTTCAATAATGTTCCTAAAATTGCCATTCAGTAATTTGAACCATTCAGAAGTCTCAAATTTAATTGATAGAAGTATAAAAATGAGCCAAGTCGTATCGAACCTAATCAGACTTAAAGATTCAATCCCGTCCAATTGTACTTTGGTAGCCGTAAGTAAGACCAAACCCTCCTCAGATATTATGAACTGTTTTAATGCAGGACATCTGGACTTTGGAGAAAATAAGGTACAAGAGTTAGTTAAAAAGGCAGAAGAATTGCCAAAAACCATTCGTTGGCATATGATTGGCCATCTGCAGAGAAATAAGGTGAAGTTTATTGTTCCATTTGTTCATTTGATTCATGGGGTTGATTCATTCAAACTATTAGCTGAGATCAATAAAAGAGCAAAAACTGAGGAAAAAATTATTCACTGTTTGCTGCAAGTTCATATCGCTGAAGAAGAATCTAAATTTGGGTTCGATCGAGAAGAGCTATTGACTATGCTTCACTCTGAAGAATTTAAGCAGCTGAATCATATCCAAGTCCAAGGATTGATGGGCATGGCAACATTTACAGACAAACAAGATCAAGTACGCAGGGAGTTTCAAGTCCTGAAAGGCCTTTTTGAAGAGCTTAAAACACTAGAGCTTAAATCACTCAAGATGGAACTCCTGTCCATGGGAATGAGCGGAGACTACTTACTAGCCCTGGAAGAGGGCAGTAATATGATTCGAGTTGGCAGTTCTATTTTCGGAACCAGAAATAAGAATTAGCCTTCCGTATTCGAAAGTACATTCGTCACAATTTTGACTCTTGCTGGGCTATTGACAGCATTAGACATGACCGTGATCACTTTATTCTGCATACCAATCTTCCCTGCGCTATTAAAAACCACGCGGACCATGGACTTAGCTCCGGGAATAACAGGCTCTCGTGGCCATTCTGGTGCGGTACACCCGCAGGTAGTTCTAACATCTGATAGGATTAACGGCTCATTACCTACATTTTCAAACTCGAAAACGTGTTCTACCCGATCCCCTTGCGTGATGTCGCCAAAGTCGAATGAGGTTTCTGAGAAATAGATTTTCGGACCACTTAGTGGAGTACTTTCTTCTTGAGCAAATGCAACCATCGAAAGCAAAATCAAAAATGCAGGTACTATACTTCTCATTTTATGTTATGTTATTTTGTATAATGCAAAATAACGAATCTTACTAGTCAAATGACAGTGAATAGCAAGCAAATTTATCCTCAATTCGAGAAAAAGGTAAGGGTTCGAGTATGTGGAATACTAAAGGAAAACCATGGTATTCTCTTAATAAATCATGAAGGGTTGGGCCCGGGAGGGCATTTATGGTCTCCCCCAGGTGGCGGAGTTGAGTTTGGAGAAACCTTACATGATAGCTTGAAGCGGGAGTTCCTGGAGGAAACTAATCTCGAGGTTGCGGTTGATGACTACTTGTTCACCAATGAGCACATTGACGATCAATTCCATGCCATTGAGCTATTCTTTAAGGTAAGCCGCATTTCCGGTCATTTAAGGCTTGGGGCAGATCCGGAATTACCTGCAACACGTCAGCTGATCAGCGAAGTAAAATTTTTCAACATCGAAGACCTGAATAATTTACCAAAAAACACGTTACACAGAGCATTTCACCTATCTTATTCCCGAGATAAAATTGATGAAATAAGGGGTTTGATTACTTTTAAGGATTAATCGTGTAACGACTTCTACAATCAGCATTTAATTATTTATAATTGCAAAAACCTAGCTTAAGATAAATAGTAATGAGTACAACGAAAATTATCTCTCTGGTCATGCTCGTAGTTTGGGTATGTTTGGCCGTATTTCTGGTTTACAGTATCAAATCATCTATTGATGAGAAGAAGAGAATCGCTTCTGCTGAGGCACTGATCATCGAGCAGTTGAAAATGATTCGAGATGCAGAAACCGCCTACATGCAGGTAAATGGTCAATATACAAGTGATTGGGATAAACTAATTGCCTTCATTGACACGGGTGATTTCTATTTGACTGAAAGAAGCGAAACCATCATTCCTTTGCCATATGATCGAGACAGTATCATTGTTCAAATTGATACGCTAGGTACTAGACCTGTCAGGGATTCATTATTTTCCGCAGCAAAATGGCCTCGCTTTGATCTTGAGACATTTGCTTATGTCCCGGGAATCAATCCTCCAACGAAGTTTATTATTTGGGCTGATAAAATCACAAAGGCTGGCCTACTTGTCAATGCCATTGAAGTGAAGAACCCAAAACCTGTGGATCCTAATAGGGATGAGGAGAGCGAGTACAACACGCGTAAGCCCCTACGATTTGGTTCCAGGACAAGTGTTACCACAGCTGGTAACTGGGAATAACAATTTTGGTTGCGGAAGACACATCTACTTATAAAAGAGTCAATCGTGTAAAAGACTCGAAGTTTACGATTGATGAACTGGACCACTACTCATTAGTGATGCAGGTAGGTATTTATGATCTTCAATTTGCAGTCATCGATTCGCAGGACAACTTATGCATGGCATTGGAGGACTATATCCTGAAAGGGGTAAAAACGGTCAACGGTCGTCTTAAGCTAATAAAACAGATTCTTGACAATCATGAATTTCTGACTGCCGGTTTTTGGAAGGATGTTAAACTATGTCTGAAAACGCATAAGTTCACATTAGTTCCAGCAAATATGTTTGTTCAGGAAAATGCTGGTGACTACCTCGCCTTGAACAGCGAAATCAAAACATCTTTTGAAGAGGTGAACTACTACAAGCAGATCAGTTCTGATACTGTGAACGTATTTGCTGCAGAGTCAAAACTTTGTAGATGGGTTGAATCCATCTACAAAAAAAAGAAAGTTCATATCATCCATCAGGGAAGCTCCATCATTGAAGGTGTGCTGAAACACGCTGAACATATTCAAGATAAGGGAATGTATTGCTTCATCGACCGAGGGTTGTTCCATGTCTTGGTTACAGAGAACGATAAAATTCTTTTCTATAACCAATTCTCCGCAAGAAAAAGAGAGGACATCTTAAAGTATATCTTGCTTGTATTTCAAGAGATGAAAATGAGTCCGAAGAAACATCAACTTTTCATTTGGGGCTTTATAAAGCAGAGTTCGGAGGAAATGAAGTCACTGAAGAAATACATTCAAAATGTTTCTTTCGGATCAAGAGCCTCATTTCTAAAGTTTAGATATCAATTTGACGAGATCCCGGATCACCTGTATTTTGATGTCTTGGGTGGATACCTCTGTATGTAACCTTCCGCTATGAAAACAGCCTTATTTCCTGGATCTTTTGACCCTTTCACGAAAGGTCACTATGATATTGTCATGCGCGGGTTGAATATCTTTGACCGAGTTGTTATCTCGATCGGCCACAACAACCAAAAAAATAAGCGCTACTTTGAGGTGGACTGGATGGTCAAGAAGATCAACGGAGCGTTTGAGAATGAAGATCGTGTAAGTGTCATCGTTTATGATGAGTTGACTGCTGAGTTAGCCAAAAAACACCAGGCTAAGTTTCTTCTAAGGGGCTTAAGAAATACGACTGATTTTGAGTACGAAAACAGTATCTCACAGGTTAACAGGTACCTAAATCAAGAACTTGAAACCATCTTTCTCATCACCTCACCGGACCTTGCCCCTATCAGCTCCAGCATCATCAGGGAAGTGCATCGATACGGAGGAGAGGTGAGCAAATTCCTACCATACGAGATTTCTGATTTATTTGACAAACCTTGACTCGGCCTCTTGCCAAAATCACGAGCACAATGAATCTTACTGTGGTCCTTACGATCCAATATAGCATCAACCTTGATTTTCGATTTGATATCGTCCTAAGAAAGGGACGACTCGTTCAATAGTTTGGTATATTCCTGCATTACGTACCGGATGGAACGATAACTTCCATGCAATGCTTTTCTTACCTCTTCCATGTCCATCCATTCCACCTTCTTGATACCCTCATCTTTTTGAGGCGCCATGTTTTTATCGCTTGTGCAGTGCATGGCAAACCAATGAGTTTTTTTGAGAATGTACTTTTTGCGATCAATGTACGTATGCCATACCGCATCAACCTTTTTATCAATCTTAACTTTAACTCCGGTTTCTTCCTCAACCTCTCTTTTTGCGCACTGTCTAACCGTCTCCCCTTTGTCAAGTTTTCCTTTGGGAAGATCCCATACTTTTCTACGATAGATCATTAGAAACTTCCCCTCTTTTTCCACTACTCCCCCGGCAGCTTCGACTACCTTAAACTTTTTCTTTAGATAATTGATCAAGTCTCTCTTTTGCCGTGCCGAGATGAATATCGAATGAACTTTTCGAAGTTTCTTGTCGGTCATTATTTTCAACAAACTGTCAATTTGCTCATAAGATGCATTCATGATCAATACGTCGTCGACCAGCACCTCTGGAATAATGGTCTCAAACTCACGCACTACAAGACCATACGCTCGATCCATATTGATCTTGTGCTCCGCTAAAATGTATACCGGTATGTCGTTGATAAAAATCTTCATGTGGCGAATACAAAAGCAAGTAAACCAATAAATAAAAACGAAACAAGTGATTTAGGAAGTTGAATTGTGAATTTCTATGAGCTTACTTTGCCCATCCATGAGTATCAAAATTTATCATTCAAAATTAGCCGCTGAGATAGCCGCTGATCTTCTAAAGATAGGAGCAATAAAGCTTAGTCCGGAACATCCATTTACCTGGGCATCTGGTTGGAAATCACCCATCTATTGTGACAATCGACTGAGCCTTTCGTTTCCTGAGGTTCGTGCTAAAATCAAAAGAGCACTTTCACTTGCAATTTCCAAGGAGTTTGACGGAATTGACGTTATCGCTGGCGTAGCAACAGCCGGAATTCCTCAAGGCGCTCTAGTTGCTGACGAACTTGGATTGCCTTTCATTTATGTTAGGTCAAAATCTAAGGGTCATGGATTGCAAAATATGATTGAAGGAAAAATACAGGAGGGTCAGAGAGTTTTGCTCATTGAGGACTTGGTATCGACAGGGGGGAGTTCTTTAGCCGCTGCGGATGCCTTGAGAGAAGCAGGCGCAGAGGTTGTAGGCATGATGGCAATTTTTACCTATGGTTTTGAAAAAGCAGAGATCAACTTTAAAGAAAAGAAGGTGGACTTAGTGGTGCTAAGTGACTATCATCACTTGCTTGATTATGCTCAAGATGAGAGGATGTTCGAAAACCAAGTTCTAAAGACCTTGAAAGAATGGAGGTCAAACCCATCGAATTGGAGGTAATCTGCTGAAGATTGATGAACCCATGCGACTTGAGAATGTATTGAAGACCGATAAGGCCCACACGATAATCTATGGACTACTGGCGAGTGTGTCCTTACTCATTCATTGGTATTCTTATGGGAGTGGTCTATTACTGACTGCTGATTCATACCACTACCTTGCTGCAAGCAAGAGTTTTATTGGTTCGGGTAAATTCATTGATGCGGATGGTCATGGGTTTTTGTTCTGGCCTCCTCTCTTTCCGATTCTACTTTCCATCTTAGCAGAAAAAGTCTTACCATGGGTCCACATTTTAGTGAACTTCGCAATCCTCCTTTCACTACTGAGATTGATAAAAACTACTGTCTTAAGTCGAGGATTACAGCTATTATCATTCGCTTTTGTTGCCCTTAGCGTACACCTCCTTCTAATTTCTACTTTTTTATGGTCCGAGTTATTCTCTGTACTATTCGAGGTTCTTTTCGTTTATCACCTTTTTCTAAGTAAGCATCAAACCAGGAATCTCTACTATGCGATGCTGTTTGGCTTTCTTCTATGTCTTCAAAGAAATGCCGGAATTTTCATCGTCTTTGGCGGATGCATTTGGCTCTTGCTGGAACAATCAAAACTACAATTTTCTAAAGCACTCAAGTTTGGGCTAATCACAATCTCAGGATCATTCATTTGGAACATTTATGTCTGGATCTTTAAAGAACACGAGCAGTTTGATTTTTCAGTAAACCTCTTTCAACATGCCCTGGCAAATGCGAATGCCCTAATTCATGCAGTGGCCTACTCATTCATTCCGGTTAATGCAACCTATGCCGTAGTTCCTTTTCTTGCCATTGTGATTTTGCTTGTAAAAAACAAAAAACTGATTGGAGCAAGGGGCAGCGACCTACTCCTTTACTCTTTACTGATCGCTACCTACTTAGTTTGTGTCCTGATCGTTTTGGTAGTAAACATCGCTGGTTTTCCAGTCGAATTTGGCGAAGCAGATCGGTTCATTTCTGTCATAATGCCCTTACTCACACTTTTGATTTTTAGGCTCTTAGATGAAGTAACTAGGTTGTTCGGCACTCCAAGGCTTAAGCTTGCTCTTTTCGTTTTCATGGCTTTCTGGTTAGTGTATCCAGCAGCAAGAATGATAAATAATTCACTACAATGGCACAGAAAAGAGCGAACCCACCAATCGATGAATATCAATTCTTCTCCTCAACCCCCATGCCAAATAAAGCAAAATCATATTTTACCGGATCAATCGGATCAAACTGCTTTAGCGAATCAGTGAGTTCTAAAGCAGTCTGCCAGTCCGTCTGTTTTCTTTGAATAAGTCCCAATCTTCTTGCGACACGATCAACATGCAGATCGCATGGACAAACCAGTTGTGACTTCCGTACATTCTTCCAAATCCCAAAATCCACTCCTTTATCATCATTTCTAACCATCCACCTCAAAAACATATTAATTCTCTTACATGCAGATTTTTTCAGCGGATTGGGTACATGCTTATAGGTCCTCGACGGGTGATCAGGTAATGAAAAAAAGAGGTCGAAAAAATAGATGAGCCCCTTTTCTACTGAGGGATCATCATCAGACAATCCCATGGTAAATGCACTTTCCAATGACTCATATTTTGAATAATACCATTTGAAAAAGTGGAGGAAGTATAAGGCATCTGTAGCATTAAACGTGCGATGTTTAAAATTTTCAAAAGGAATCAGATCCGTGTCTTGGTAATCAAGCACAAATCGGTAAGGCTCATTGCCCATTAGAAATAAAAACTCTTTGCACTTGTTTATGATCGTTTTCCGCTGACCCCAGGCAAAAATGGCCGCTAAAAACCCAGCTATTTCAATATCTTGCTTTTTAGTGTATTCATGAGGAATAGAGATCGGATCGAAGGGAATAAAATCTGGCTTATTGTACTCCTCGACTTTTAAATCAAGATAACTCTTTAGCTCTGCCGCATGCATTGTTGTCATCATGATCCCAACCAACTATTGAGACTTATAGTATGAAACCTCAACCCGAGCCTTGGTATCTAGTATTCCAAGTTGATCGTAAGCTGATTTAGATAGTCTAATGAGTAAATTTTTATTTAGCCCTGTATTTGGAAGCTTTCCTACTATTTTGACATAAACTACTTGATTGTTCATCAAATTTCTAACCTCTACATTGGTACCAATTGGTAAGATTGGATGTAATGCTAGGTACCTGGATGAGTTCATTGATTCAATTACGGAGGCAATACCCTCCTCATAAACACGCTCAAATCCATCCTCATCCAATCTTGTATGGATACCTTCGAATTGATCCACAACCTTCAGGTTAGTACTGTCATTCTGCTCCCTGTAATTCAACAACTGACCTATTTTCAAGTAATCCGAACTTAATCCATTCCACTTCTTTAGGCTGTCAATCCTCACACCAATCTTTCCTGCGATTGAGCCTAAAGATTCCCCCGTTTGTACTAAATATTTTTTGAAAAGATCAAATGAATCAATTGATTCTATACTACTCAAATCTGTCGAATCAATGGCTTGCGGATCTTCATCCAACGCTGACGGAGTGGCAGTTGAAAGCTCTTGAACCTTGGCATTCTCTTCAACCCTTAAGGCCATCCCAAGCGATATTTCGTTACTATCCAACTCGTTCCACTTCTTTATTTGTTTTACTTTCACATTATACTTTCTGGAAATGCTGTACAAGGTCTCACCTTCCTTTACAACATGAAACCCCTGAAGATTTTCCGGACGGAGCGGCTGCACATCAGTGTCTACGTCGAACACCAAAACCTCAATGATCTGACCAATGTCAATCGTATGATCAGTGATATCATTGTGTTTGGTAATTTGACTTACTTGTCCATTATATCTTCTTGCAATGGAGTAAAGCGTCTCCTCCTCTTCCACTTGATGGATAACGAATACACCATCCTCTCGGTGTTCCGAGCGGATACTGTCATTGGCAGCATTACTCCCAAAGGCATTGAATGCAATCACATTAAAAAGAATAAATACAAACTTCATTTCTCTCTTTTACAAAAAACAATCTCCTATTCGATGCAAAAAACGCTCCACTTGCAAAACCATTCATCTGGTGGTCTTGTCGGATCCTCCACACGTTCTCACCATCCCTAATACATAGTAAAAATCGATCTAAACCTTTCTCAGAACGAAGGTAATAGCTGATTATGATATTATTTTCGATTTCCAAATACTCGCAAGGAAACACAAGATCAATTGATAAAAACTCTGACACCGTCTTATGATGTTTTGTTCCTACGTCAAAAAAAGATGGCTCTGTTAAATTTACTTCAAATGATGGCACCGACTTAACGACACTCTTTGCTCCAGAAATGATATTTAGTTTTTGAAAGCTAAATTGAGAGGGATCGTTTTGATCTTCGTATTTCACTGCGTACAGTTCATTGTCAATTATGGCCAGAAGCCTTTCGTACCATGACAATTTAACTGGAATGGACTTACAATTAAGTGGATCAATTTCTAGCTCTAAAAGCTGAATTTCTCTGGTTTTTTCATCTCGGCTATCAATAATAAGCTTTGAGCCCTCATTATCATATACCATACCCCATATCGGGTTTTCAATAGAAATCGTATTAAATCCGTTGGTTAGATCCTGGTACATTTGTGCGATTAATATTCGTTTCCATCAAGTATTCCAAAGTTGAAACTAATTTTGAGCTATTGAAAGAAGTTCAATACTTTTTGACTTCCTTCTGGTTAAATGAACGTCCTAAGAATGAATAAAAGCAAATGAAGAAAATCATCTCGTTCATACTTTTTCTGTCCACCGCGCTGACTTCTTATACTCAAGACAGTGCTTTACCCATGGTATTGCACCTTAAAATTCAACAAGAGATTGACCCAAGAACCAATCGGTATTCTGAACTTGGATTAGAAAGGGCACTGGAACTTGATGCCGATTATGTCATTCTTGAATTAGATACCTATGGAGGAGCATTAAACGATGCTGACGACATTAGAACCAGAATTCTCGAATTTGAAAAGCCAATTTTTGCCTTCATCAATAAAGATGCTGCCTCAGCTGGTGCCTTGATCTCGATTGCATGCGACAGTATTTACATGGCAAGAGGATCAAGCATCGGTGCTGCTACAGTAGTGACTCAAGATGGTGCAGCAGCCCCTGACAAATACCAGTCGTACATGCGGTCGATTATGCGATCCACCGCGGAGGCGAAAGGGAGAGATCCAAGAATGGCCGAAGCCATGGTAGATGAAGACATCAATCTTGATAGTATCGCAACGGAAGGAAAGATTCTGACTCTATCTACATCGGAGGCCATAAAATATGGGTTTTGTGAGGCGGAAGTCTCGAGTGTAGAAGATATTCTTAAAAGAAATGGAGTATCTGACTACCAAGTTGAAGAATTTAGATTAGGAGCCACGGAGAAGATCATTTCTTTGTTTCTGAATCCATTTGTAAGTGGAATTCTGATTCTAATCATTATTGGGGGCATCTATTTTGAACTTCAGACACCAGGAGTTGGTTTTCCAATCCTTGCATCAATTGTAGCAGTCATTCTTTACTTCGTTCCCAACTATCTAAATGGGTTGGCTGAAAATTGGGAAATCGTTTTATTTTTAGTTGGCGTCATATTAATCGCCCTAGAAGTTTTTGTCATACCCGGATTTGGCATAGCTGGAGTCTTGGGACTTATTTGCACACTTGGCTCTTTGGTATTAGTCATGTTAAACAATGATTTTCTTGATTTTTCATTTGTGCCGACCGAAGAAATATTTGTGTCAACTGCAGTGGTCTTAACTGGACTGTTTGGAGCCATCGTGGTGATGTTTTTCGGCGGTGCCAGACTACTAAACTCAAATGTTTTTAAGCGGATCGCCTTACAGGATACTCAAGCTAAAGAACAGGGATTTACCTCAACATTTTACAAAGAAAATTCAATGATTGGTCAAAAGGGTAAGACCTTCACACGACTACGGCCGAGTGGAAGAATAGAAATTGACGGAAAAATCTACGATGCATATACAAGAGGCAACTTCATTGATGAAGGTGCAGAAATCGAAGTGATTTCGGACGAGGGAACAAGCCTAAAAGTGAAAGAAGTGAAATGAGACTCTACCCTATTTTGATTTGGGTATTCACAATACTCGCCTTCGCTTTCTTATTTTTTTCCTTAAGAACCGAATCTAGACAGCTCATCTACAGTCTAATTGCTTTGGTTAGCTGGGGAATTGCTTTTCTAATCAATCGGTTCAAACCACAAGAGGATGAAAAGGAGAAGGAAGCATAGTCGATGCCTTAACTGCGGTGAACCTCTGGAGAGAAAGCATAACTACTGCCCCAATTGTGGTCAGGAAAATACCGACAACAATGTCAGCCTAGGCATGCTGATTCGTGAATTTACTTCCAATTTCTTTTCCTTGGATTCTCGGTTTGCTCACACCTTCAAGCCCTTCCTATTTAATCCTGGAAAAGTCACCAATGCCTTTATCGAAGGTAAGCGCGTGCGTTTCGCAAACCCAATTAGATGGTATCTAGTAATCAGTCTTTTTCACTTCTTCTTTATGTCCAAAATGTTCCAACCCACGGTAAAGGACATGCAGGAACGCAGCTTCTTTGGGGCAGATGTGGAACTAGATGAAGTAGCTTTTGATAGCATTTACCATGCCCCTGATTCAACTGATGGATGGCCCTTTCCACAAAACAAGCAAAAACTTGTAAATCACTTAGTCACTCACACCACACTAACTGACGAAGAAATTTATGACTCACTGAAATTTGAAAGATCCTGGCTGAATGAGTTTGCCACGAAAAAGGCGATTCGCACGAATAGGGAAACGACTGCCTCAATGAACAGCTACTTAATGAAGCAGATCCCCATCATAATCTTCTTTATTCTTCCGATTTATGCATTTCTATTAAAGGTCTTTTTTTGGCGCAAGGGATTGTACATCAAGCATCTAATCCACTCAATCCACCTTCACTCGTTTCTTTTCTTTCTAATGGGTTGGACTTGGTTGCTTTCCATACTCATCGAAGATTTTGAGGATTTTGGGCTTCCAATAAGCGGTTTCCTGACCTTTGTTTACGCCATCATCAGTTATTGGAGGGTCTATAAGGTGAAAATCATTTGGAGCTCATTAAGAGCATTGATGATTGGGTTCATCTATTCAGTGGTGCTCAGCTTTTCATTACTGCTAGGAGTACTTATTTCAATTGCTTTCATCTAAATATGCCTCGAAACCCAAAATAATGGTATTTACTTCCTTCTTCCCGATCGAGGCAGAAACGAAAAGCGATTCAAATTGAGACGGAGCCAGGTAAACACCTTTTTCCAGCATAAATCTGAAGTAATTCCCGAACCGAGTTGTATCACAAGACTTTGCTGTTTGGAAATCTATGACACGCTGATCCGTGAAAAACAAACTAAACATACTCCCAACTTGATTCACAGTATAGTTGATATTTTTCTTTTTCAAAGCCTTCACAAAGCCATTCGAAATTTGTTTGGTGGTCTCTTCCAGCGAAGTATATATTTTCGGATTTTCCATCAGTTGGGTCAACTGGGCATGACCTGCTGCCATAGCAACTGGATTGCCGGATAAGGTGCCGGCCTGATAAACTGGGCCTTGAGGAGAAACGAAATCCATGATTTCTTTTTTTCCACCATAAGCCCCCACAGGCATTCCTCCGCCAATGATCTTTCCCAAAGTGGTTAGATCCGGCAAAACTCCAAATAATTCTTGAGCCCCGCCAGGAGCCAAACGAAAGCCTGTCATTACCTCGTCAAAGATTAAGATAATATTTTCTTGATCGCAAATCGACCTCAGTCCCTCAAGAAACCCTGGCTCGGGGAGAACACAACCCATATTTCCACCTACTGGCTCGACTATGATTGCCGCAATGTCATTCTTATGAGACAAAACTACCTTACGTACAAGATCCAAGTTATTGAATGGAGCTAGTAAGGTGTCCTTGGCAGTTCCCGCTGTCACCCCAGGACTATCTGGGGTCCCCATGGTGACAGCTCCACTACCAGCAGCAATCAAGAATGAGTCGCCATGACCATGGTAGCAACCTTCAAATTTTAATATCTTATCTTTTTTTGTGTAACCTCTTGCCAACCTGATGGCTGACATGGTAGCTTCAGTGCCAGAATTCACCATGCGTACCTTTTCAATCGAAGGCACCATTTCAACTATTAACTCTGCTAGTTCGACCTCCATCCTGGAAGGTGCTCCGAAAGAGGGAGATCCTATTACCGCCTTAAAAATAGCCTCTTCAACAGTTTTATTTGCATGACCCAGAATCATGGGACCCCAACTGTTTATCAAATCTACGTAGCTATTCCCATCCTCGTCAACCAAGTAAGCCCCCTCTGCCTTTGCAATAAATAACGGATCGCCTCCCACTGCTTTGAATGCCCTAACTGGAGAATTCACACCCCCAGGTATGTAGTCTTTGGCGTGTTGAAATAATTGTTTACTTGTACTAGTGCTTCTCAACTTTTACTTGATTAACCAATTTCAGATCTTTCAGTTGGGTCATCGGAACAATCTGATTGTCATTGAAAGGACCATATTTAAGACCTTGCATCACCCTACCTTCAATCAGTGAATACTCATTAAGGCCTTTTTGGAAGTATCTCCCATTCTTTTCTAACAGATTTCCTAGTTGATAGACCAGTTCATAGCCGATGAGATGATACAAATCAGGCTCTCGCCCAATCGCATCGATAAAGGATGCCTCTACCTCCTGATATGCTGACCTTTCCCGATCGAAGTAAGTGGAATTGATAAATGTGATTTCCAACCGCTCCAATTGTTTAAACGAAATGGTAGAAAAATCTAACCAATTGTTATAGCCAATTATTTCTATAGTATCTACCCTAACTTCTGAAAGACTAATAAAGTTATTAGCCAACGAGTTGCTGGAGGTAGCGACAAAAATATGACCGATCGAGTCAGTTTCCACACTAAATCGCTCCTCATACAGCATGTTAACTACATTCCCCTCTTCATCTTTTATTAAAGAACCATTTTGTGCATTTCTTAGAGGTTTGGATTTAACTAGTCTTCCGGGGATTAATTGAATAGAGTCAATTTCTTCTCTGCTGAAAGTATTATCTAATCTCACTTCGTATTTTTCAGTAAAATCAAGTTGAACTTGCTGAGCGCTTTCTCTGGACAATTGTTCAAATCTCACCACGAAAAAACCATGACGTTCCAACTCGTCCAAGTAGGCCTTTGCTACAATACTGTCTCTGGCTGTTTCATAAAACACAAAAGTTTTTTTGTTGTCATTATATTTTTTAGCGACAAACTTAGCTGCTTCTCTTCCTTGAGTTTCATAGGAGGGCATGAACAAATATGCAAAAGGGTTATCACCAATGATTTCACTATTTGAAGACAAGGGATTAATCATTGTCACCTCATTTTCAACAGAATAGGAAGAAATTACGCTATTTGGACCTGAGTAGAGTGGACCCACTATCACATCCACCTCATCAAGCTGACCATTTTCAACCAGCTGACTAGTTATTTGCCCGCTTTTTCTCGTATCGTAAGGGAATAGCTCGACTTCTATCCCTTCATTTGAAAGATCTGATTTGGCGAGACGCATCCCTTGAAACAAGTTCCAGATAATGGAATTCTTCAGAACTGGCTGCGGGTTTTCTATCGATTCAAACATGAATGGAAGCACAACAGCAATAGAGTACTTTTCTTTGAATATTTCTGGTAGGTTAGATTTTGAACCCGAGGCTGGGAGGTCAAACTTCTCAGACAAAAAAGTAATCAACTCGATATCTCTATCTCCAAAAGATCCCTGACTCATCGCACCTAGCAGCAAGGAGGCAATTTGTGGATTATCGGGATCTTGTTCATAAGCCTTTCTCAGTTCGCTAACATCTAATGAGGCTAGATGCTGCTGAACTACCAATTCTCTTAAATCGGTTGGTAGAACTTTTAGAAAATCAAACGCCTTATCATAATCCTGCTGTTCAAAAGATACATGTGCCAGCCAATAATTCACCTCATCAATTTGGTCCCATGAGGCATTGTTCATTACCATTTGCTTCCACATGTCCAGGGCAAGTTTTACCTCTTCATTTCTGTACGCAGAAAGTGCATAATAAAAAGACGCATACTCCCCAAATGTTTGATCCGAAGTTAGATCACGAAAGGCCAATTTAGCTGCTTGATAATTTTCAAGAGAAAATTGCCTTTTTGCCTCAAGGTACTCCGCTTGGTTGGATTGCCCATAACCCGCCGCAAATAGTAAAACAGCAAAAAATGTAAAAAATGACCTCACAAGCTGTTAATTTTCTTCAAAACTAATGATTATTCCCACTCGATCGTTGCTGGAGGTTTGGAGCTGATATCATATACAACCCTGTTAACTCCTTTGACACGATTGATGATCTTATTCGAAACCCTACCGAGAAAATCGTATGGCAGATGTACCCAGTCAGCGGTCATTCCGTCCAAACTAGTCACTGCTCTAAGGGCAACTACGTTTTCATAGGTTCGCTCATCCCCCATTACACCCACAGATTGTACAGGGAGCAACATTGCGCCAGCTTGCCAAACACTATCATAGTGACCTTCGTCCTTCAGTCCATCAATAAATATGGCGTCAACCTCCTGCAGTATCCTGACTTTGTCATCTGTTATGTCCCCCAAAATTCGTATTCCTAAACCAGGCCCCGGAAATGGATGCCTTCCCAATATAAAGTCAGGAATATCTAAAGTCTTCCCAACATTTCTTACTTCATCCTTAAACAAGGTGTTGAGGGGCTCTATTACCTTTAAATTCATCTTTGCAGGTAATCCCCCCACATTGTGATGTGATTTAATAGTGACAGATGGACCATTTACTGAAACCGATTCAATCACATCAGGATAAATTGTCCCTTGTCCTAACCATTTGACTCCTTCGATCTGCTTGGCCTCATGATCAAACACTTCGATAAAAACACGACCAATGATCTTTCGCTTTTTCTCCGGATCACTTTCTCCGGAAAGTGCTTCATAGAATTTACTCTTGGCATCGACTCCTTTTACATTTAGTCCAAGACCTTCATATGAGGCCAAAACATCATTGAATTCATTTTTCCTTAGCAGACCATTGTCAACAAAAATGCAGTATAAGTTAGCCCCAATTGCCTTGTGAATTAGCATTGCTGCTACAGACGAATCAACCCCTCCGGATAGACCCAATACAACCTTATCACCGCCCAAAGTTGTTTTTAAAGCAGCGACGGTTTCTTCCACAAAGATATCAGGCGTCCAGTCCTGTGCTGCTTTGCAAATGTGTACCACAAAATTTCGAAGAATCGTTTTGCCTTGAGCACTGTGCGTCACTTCTGGGTGAAACTGAATGCCATACATCTGACTCCCATCTATCTTGAAGCCAGCTACGGGAATAGACTCTGTATCAGCTATTAGTTTAAAGTCTGCGGGTAGGTGAGTAATGGTATCACCGTGTGACATCCAAACCTGACTGTCAACTTCAACCTCTTTCAAAAGCTCATAGTGTGTGTCAACATGCTTGAGCTTAGCTCTGCCGTATTCTCTATGATCCGATTTTGCCACGGTTCCTCCACTCTTATGGACCAATAATTGAGCACCATAGCACACGCCAAGGACTGGAACATCTCCAAGAATTCCTAGGTCTATGTCAGGTGAACCATCATCTAAAACAGAGCAAGGTCCTCCGGAAAGAATTACTCCCTTTACCTCTTTGGTCACCTCGAACTTGCTGAACGGATGAATTTCACAATATACGTTCAACTCCCTCACGCGCCTAGCTATTAGCTGAGTATATTGAGAACCAAAATCCAGAATAAGAATTTTATCTTGCATGTCCGCAAAATTACCTGCTTAATTCATTTAGATGGATAACATTTGATACTTAGGTAATTTTCATTTTATACCTTCACATTCCTAAAGACGAAATTCATGATCCATCCAGATCTGGAATTGAATCAACCAAGGCTCATCCATTACATACTTTAACTCTTAAGACAACAACTGCGAATGAAAAACAACATTGGGTTACTCTTCGATATGGACGGTGTAATTGTAGATAATCATGAATATCATTTCCTATCGTGGCAAAAACTTGCTAAGAAGCATGATATCCAAATAACTGAAGAGTTTTACCGCACTAAGATGAATGGACGAACATTCTCTGGCATTATTGAAGTAGTTTTTAATGATTCAGTGCCAATTGAGCTGGCCCAACAAATCGCATACGAAAAGGAAAGAATCTATCGGGAACTCTATCAACCTCACCTCCATCCCACCAAGGGTTTACTCAGTTTTCTTGAATCAGCAAGAAAATCAAATGTTCCAATGGTAGTAGGTACCTCTGCGCCAGTGGAAAATGTGGAGTTTACATTGGATGGACTTAATATCCGTCATTACTTTAAAGGAGTAATTGATGACAGGGCGGTGACCAAGGGTAAGCCCGATCCGGAAGTCTATCGTAAGTGTGCCGATTTAATTGGTATTAATCCGACAGACTGCATTGTTTTTGAAGATGCGATATCTGGTATCAAAGCAGGAAGAGCGGCTGGTGCCAAAGTCATTGCTCTGGCTACTTCACATCAAAGGGAAGAACTTAACGCTGACCTGATCGTAGACAATTTCGAACAGATTGATTTGAACGTCATTCAAAAAGTACTGGGTAGATGAGAGTAACTCTAATTTTTATTGGAATAGTAGTAAGTTCCTCTATTTCAGCTCAAAAGCTGTCAATTGCAAAATTGAAATACGATGGAGGCGGAGATTGGTATTCAAACAAAACTGCCCTGCCGAATCTTATTGAATTCTGCAATAAAACACTAAATACAGACTTGGTAGTCAGGGAAGATGTAGTGGAGATTGGAAGTCCCGAACTGTTTCTCTACCCATATGTCTACATGACAGGGCATGGCAATGTTCTTTTTTCTAATTCTCAGGCGGAAAATCTAAGGAGCTATTTGACTTCCGGAGGCTTTCTCCACATTGATGATAACTACGGACTTGAACCATTTGTGCGACTGGAAATGAAGAAGGTTTTTCCGGAACTTGATTTTGTGGAAATCCCATTTAGTCATCCCATTTATCATCAGAAATTTGATTTTGATGCAGGCCTGCCTAAAGTCCATGAACATGATGGTAAACCTCCCATGGGTCTAGGCTTAATTTATGAAGGACAGTTAGTTTGTTTTTTTTCTTACGAATCTGATTTAGGAAATGGTTGGGAGGACCAATCTGTCTACAATGACCCAGAAGAATTAAGGCAGGAAGCTTTAAAGATGGGAGCTAATATTATTTCCTACGTTTTTACTGATGTGCAATAAAATCGAAAGCCCCGATCCTCCTACTTGAATCACGGGGCTTTACCTACCTGAAAGTACTAACTCAACTCTTTTTCTTAAATTCTGCCTTTGAGGCGTAGTACGATTTCCTGTGGCTCTCCATCATTTATTGTGAGTGTAGCCAGATTATCACACTCCCCATCACCGTAATCAATAACTGCCACGTTTTCACCCGATGTGATTTGCTTAACACCTGAGACAGGGACAAATACTCTTGCTCTGCGACAATCTCTTTTGTAAACAATACGCTCCAATATTTCAACATTATAGGAATTTCCATCTCTTCGGCTACCATTTGCAGTTCCTGTTACAGCAACCTCATCGTTGAGTGGGTTTGCAGCTCTAATCCAGCTCCTTACTTTGTTCACTTCGCGGGTTGCAGAAGTATTGTCAGTAAAGGTGAGTCTTCCACCTTCCAGCGTGATGGTAAACTCAGGACTGTCATCTGTACTTGCCGATGTATTCTCAATTCTCCGTACACCTTCCACAGTAACATCATCAACCGAAAATCCATCAAAAGTAACTTGTCTGAATGCGCCAGGTGTCCATCTTAATTCCGAATAGGTGATGATGATAATTCCTTTTCGAATTCTACCTCCAGGGCCCTCTACACCAGTACCATAATCAATCGTTATGATATTATTGTCTTTATCATGTGTAACAGTAGCTCCATCAAGCAGTTCGTCTTCTGCTATCCTTCCATTTTCAGAAAAGGATTCAATACCTGCATTTACAATGTCATCAACATCTTCATAGTTCGCATCAATGGTTGCCTCTGACTCAAGATCAAATTCCTGAACTAAATCTGCACCATTCTCTCCTTCCTCGCTACATGACGAGAATAGGATCACTATTCCAATAACTGGGATCAACATTAACTTTTTCATAATTCTCATATTCATTTTCTTGTTGTTTTCAAATTGATTGCCCCTTTGACTGACGGCTAATTGAAAGGTTTAATCGAGAATGAAAAAAATTCAGAAAATGTGATTTATTGATTTTGTATTATTGTAGAGACCAATAATCCAATTATGCGATTAATAACTCTACTATTTTTCATATTGGCATCCCTCTGGTGTGTGGGGCAGGGATGCAGTGATGCAGGCTTTTGCACGATGGGTGCAATGAAACCAGACCAAACCTACAGCAAAAGAATTGACATTAAACTCCGCTCCATTGAGTTCAATTATTACAGAGGAACGAGCTTGTTGACTGCAGTCATTAGGGCAGCCACAGTAGATTTTAATATCGGGATAAATGATGCCAGTGCGTTCCAGATAAAAGTGCCTTATCAATGGGCAGAGGGCAATCTTGGTTCCAACGGAGGGTTAAGTGATATCTCACTTAGCTACACCCGAACCTTGAAAACCACTGAAAAGTGGAATATTAATGGAACCCTTGGGGCTAAGATACCTTCTGGTGATGCCAACAAGACTGTAAGCAATGAATTTACGGACAATCAAGAAGTGCCAATTCATATGTATTACCAAAATAGTCTAGGGTCTTACGATGCAATTGCAGGTATTTCGGCTATTAGTGGTAAATGGCTTTTGGCAACGGGAATACAGGTTGCATTGACAGAGAATGGAAATCAATTTATTTGGCCCGACTTTCCTAGCTACCCTGATCCAGAGTATTTGACTTCCCACGACATCGGAAGGAACCTCAAAAGAGGTGTGGATGTCATGTTGAGAGTAGAACGAAATTGGAGATTTACAAACTTCAATTTTTCACTCGGTGCTTTGCCGATTTGGAGAATAACGAAAGATGAAGCCATACCCGCAATGGAAACCGAACGAAGGAAGCTGGAGGGAACAACAGGACTTGCCTTGTCAGTTCTTGGAAGTTTTGGCTATCAGTTCGATGTAAATAACTCGATAAAAGTCATTAGAGGTATTAAGGTCACAGATCGTGATGTAAACCCAGACGGTCTGACGAGAAATGATGTGTGGAGTCTAAGCTATATCTACAAATTCTAATATGAGAGCACTTTTGACATCCTTGATCTTATGCAGCGTTTTTCATGCCTTTGGTCAGAAGGAAGCACTTGAAGAAGCAATGCAATTAGAAAGCTCTGGAAACTTAGAGGAGAGCTATTTGAAATATAGAGCGATCGCAGATTCTTACTATTCAAAAAATCAATTCAAGGAATATGTAGAAACTCATTTGAAGATGATTCAACTGCAAATTCAGCTCGGTAAACCTTTTCAGGCAAGGAGCTTATCAGTGAATACCCTAGGTTTCATTGAAAAAAAACTACCATCAGATTCTGAATCAATCGCAGTAGCTAAATCACTGCTCGGCCTCAGCAACTTAAATCTTGCCCGAAATGAAGAGGCTCTTGATTTGCTACTAGAAGCCGAAAAACTGTTTTCGGAGGACAATGCTGCAAAAGCCAGATGCCTTGATGCGATTGGTCTCGCCTACACCAATAATGAAAATTATCAATTGGCTGCACAATACCTGGAACAAGGCTTAAGACTTCGAAGAAAGTTATTTGGGGCGCAATCCGTGGATGTCGGCAACTCATACAACAACTTGGGAAGGGTCTATGCCATAAATGACCCTTTACAGGCTATAATCTATTTCAATAGAGCACGAGATATCTACGAAAAACAGCTTGGGGCTACAGACAAAAGAACGCTTAGATCCAAAATTAATATTGCATTTGCGAATAGAGAACAAGGAAATTTTAATGATGCGATTGACCTACTTGAAGAAGTTCAAACTACCTACGAGCAAGAGTTTGGCAGACAAAACTCCAACGTCGCATTTGTACTATCCATTATTGGAAGAATCCAAAAAGATCAAGAAAAGTACGATGAAGCCCTTTACAGCCAACAAGAGGCCCTTCAAATATACCTAGATGCCTATGGAGAAAAACACCAGGAAGTAGCAAACACTTATTACCTTATCGGAGAAATCTACTTGTCAAAGGAGGAGTTCAAAACATCCCTTTCCTTCTATCAAAAGGCTGTCTACGCCAATTTACCTGGACAGAATCCTACTGATAGTTATGACCTACCCTCACTAACCAACTACCTGAATGGCGATGTTTTGCTGACAAGCTTAACAGGAAAGGCTCTGGCATTGGAGTATTTACATTATCAAAAAACACTCAATGTAAAAGATTTGGTTAGTGCGGTCGATACCTACATAAAGTGCGACGAACTGATCACGAATATTCGTCGCAAGAGACTGAATGAGCAAGATAAGTTGCGGCTTGGGAATGTCGCTAAAGAGGTTTACGAGAATGGAATTCAACTATCGCTGAATCTCAGTGAGGGCAGTTTTAGCAAGAAAAAGTACCTGGAACGGGCATTTGAATTCTGTGAAAGAAGTAAATCATCTGTTCTACTGGAAGCCATTACCGAATCAAAGGCTAAAGATTTTGCTGGTATCCCCCACGATCTGCTGGTACTTGAAGACAGCTTGAAAGACGAAATATCCTACCTGGAGCAGGAACTTGCCTCAAGTGAAGGTGAAAAGCCTGAAGCCAAAGACTTACTTTTTTCCTATCAAAATAGCTATAGAGACTTCATAGGCAAATTAGAAATAGATTATCCCAATTATTATCAACTTAAGTACAATCAAGAAATAGCCACAGTCGGCGACGTGCAGCGAAAGCTTTCGGACCGAATGGCATTGATCAGCTATTTCATCGGGTCCGAGGAGATTTTTGTTTTTACAATTACGAAAAAAGGAATTAAGGCTGAAAGAAAGAGAAAACGTGAAGAGTTCGATAAGCTTTCGATCGGCCTTAGAAATGCTATCAAATACAAGATAGAGAAGTCTCTGACGAAAACTTCAAAAACACTTTACGATCAACTAATTCCAAAACTTCCCTCCACCATTAACCAGTTAGTAATTCTACCAGACGGCGCACTTGGGACCATCCCGTTCGAAGCCCTGATGGACCCTAATGAAGATCGGAACTATTTGATTCAAGACTTTCACATTTCCTACGACTATGCAGCTACCTTATTTATTGAACGGAAGATGGACCCGCAGGTAGACAGTCCGCAGATATTGCTCGTGGCCCCAATTAGTTTTGAATATGACGATTTAAAGATGAATTCTCTCCCCGGATCAGAAAAAGAAATCGAAGAGATTGAACTTCTCTTTAAAGGGATGAATTGTGTTCCAAAAACACAAGTTGGTTCTTTTGCAAGTGAATCAAACTTTAAAAGTGAGCCATTAAGCGCCTATCAGTTTGTTCATTTCGCAACACATGGATTAGTCAACGAGTCCGAGCCTGCTCTTTCTCGAATATTTCTTTCTGCGGGGGAAGGCCAAGATGGGAGCTTGTATGCAGGTGAAATCTACAACCTAGATATCAATGCGGATTTAGTTACGCTTTCCGCCTGCGAAACGGGGCTTGGAAAGATTGCAAAAGGAGAAGGTATTGTAGGGCTAAGTCGGGCTCTTCAATATGCAGGTGCAAACAACATTATTGTATCTCTTTGGCAAGTTGCTGACGAATCTACCGCACAAATGATGATAGAGTTTTACAAATACAACTTATATAATGTTCACCATGGGTATAATGCCGCGTTACGGAGAGCTAAGCTTAGTTTGTTGAACACCGCCGACTACAGTCAGCCCTATTATTGGGCCCCCTTTATATTGGTAGGAATGTGAATCGATTACTCCCATACTACATAGTGATCAGCCTTTTGCTTCTCATCTTTTTCGATGCAGCACAGCAGTACTACTACCTAACTACATTTCAGCTGACGGACGGTGTTACCGCCATCTCCTTTACCCGTCTATTGAAAAGCCATCTCATTAGATGGTGTATCTTGTTATTTTCTGGTATTCCTTTTTTTGCTTTTACCTTCAGGAGATTCTCTCGCGATCAGCATGATCCTCTTTTCAATATCCCAACAATTGCTTTGCTATTTACCTGCCTACTTTTCTCGCTGATTTTGGTCAGTATTTTTAGCTTAAATGAACAGCAATTGGAGTTTTCTTTATCAAACTTTAATGAGTTTTTCGCCTTTTTCTTCTATCAAAAAGGCATCACATTCTTAATGGCATTGCTGATTTCTACCCTTCTGATTGCGAACTACTGCAAAGAACGTTCTATCAAAGGGCAATTAGTGGAGATCAAAAGGCTTAAAACTGAAAATAATGAGCTACTGAAGAACGGGGATGCTGAGGAAGTGCCTCATCTGAACATTAGAACTGGTCATAAAGTAAAACCAGTGCCCATCAATGAAATTGTCTGGATCCAGTCCGACGACTACTGCGTAAAGGTACATACTAGTCAACATACATATACGCTTCGACAAAGCCTTAAAGTGCTAGAAGAAAAACTTCAAAGATTCCGATTCATCAGAGTACATCGATCAGCACTGCTCAACTTGAATTACCTGGATCAAATCAACTATAAGTCATCAACTATCAAGCTAAAAAATCAGTCTGAGGTACACGCCTCAAAAACAGGAATCAGAAAATTAAGGAGTCAATTAGTTAACAATTGATTCTTCCCCTCTAATTCACTGCAAAAAATGATCACCCCACTGCACTCTGAATACTTATGATTTCCATAGGTATTTTCTTTGGTCCAAAAAATGAGAAAGAATTCGATTTTACTCCTGCTTTTAATCACTGGTGTGGCATTTTCCCAGAAATACGAATATGAACCAAATACGGAATATCCTTTCGGACGATTGAACACATCAGCTCCGGAACAACTTGCAGACTTTGATCCTCTTATTGGAATCTGCAACTGTAAGTCTGTGACAAGAATCAATCAAAGCGATTGGGCAGATACGGTTCAAATGACCTGGAAATTTAAGTACATTATGAATGGAATGGCTATTCAAGACGAAACGTTGAAAGAAGATGGTATTCATTCAGGTAGCATCCGCCAGTTTAACCCAGACAGTAGCAAATGGTACGTACACTACTACTCCACATCCTCGGCGGTACCTAATTTACCATCTTGGGAGGGAGGAAGAACTAGTGATGGGTCCATTGTTTTATATAGAGATCAAACAGCTCCAAATGGAATGGAGGGATTCTTCAGACTCACCTTTGCCAATATATCGGAAAACGGGTACGACTGGGTAGGAGAATGGGTGAATAAAGAGGAAACGATCGTCTACCCCACCTGGAGAATAATGTGTAAAAGATCTGACTAATTGAGTAATTCTTAACAAGTACATACCAAAAATTCAGGTTCTCTTCAGAATTATTTATGACATTAGGGTTACTGAAAACCTAATATCGATTGACATGAAGAGGATTAAAATCGGTGATTTGGTTCAGAGTGATTATGGTGCTGGACAGGTATTGGCTGTGACAAAAGAGTGGTTTATTCATGATAATACCTCTGAGGGGGGTACGGATGAATTCGCCATCTTAATTTCCGATGATGTCTACCAGATCATTCAAGAACCGGCACTTTATCCCGACTAGTTTTATTCAGAGATCAATTTATTGATGATCTCGTTAAATCGTTGATCAAACATTTCATAGTATGTACCTGTTGCTGGTCCATTAAAATAGCTATGAACATACCTTGCGTATCCTTGTTTGTCAACAATAACCAGAGTAGGAAATGCTTCTATTCTGTCCATAAAGGGAAAAGGCATGGCGGCGGCATTCTTGCTCAATCTACCGCCTAGAACTACTTCGTATGGGATACTATTTTGTTTTCTGTAGTCCTCAATTCTCTTGAGTCCATATTCTTGAGAGTAGTTTGCTTCGTAAGAAGAGGCTAGTATTTCAACCCCTTCCGGCATCTTTGTTTCTGACCAGTTTACCAGGTATTTAGTTTGGTCATGGCTATTTGGACACCAAGTACCAAAAAGCTGTATGATCAGGACTTTTCCAAGGTAATTAGCTGGATTGACCACGTTCTTTCCGCTACCAGCCCCCAACAAATCGTAGTATGGTTTATGCTTTCCTTTTTCAAGTTGGACGATCTCAAATGGATCTTCTAATTCTACATCATCGTCAGGAATTGCTATCCACTTTTCTTGATATCCTTCGTCAAAAATGAAACTACCAAACCAATTACCATCCACTTTCTTTCCTAGAATCATAAAAGCATGGGCACCGTCAAAAGACGTTAG
Source organism: uncultured Roseivirgaceae bacterium (assembly GCA_964591785.1). Lineage (GTDB taxonomy): Bacteria > Bacteroidota > Bacteroidia > Cytophagales > Cyclobacteriaceae > Ekhidna. The sequence goes on along the minus strand of CAZQDI010000020.1, from coordinate 6,758 downwards.
CTTAATTGAATCACCATCCATGATCCCTTCAAAGTACCGGTAATCACTAGTTCTAGTCATAATTGTTCCATAAACTTTACCACCAATTTGCTTAAAAAGACCCACCCCTTTGGACTCACTGTTGGTTCCTTCCTCAAAAGTCATATCCCACCTTTTACCTAGGTTGGTAGAAGGTCTGACACTCTTTTTTCTAAGTCGATTTGCACCAAACTCTGCAGAGAACGGATAGGAAGTATTTCTGTAATTTTTGACGTATACACCGCTCATCGACATTGCCGTAACTGAGGCTTTCAACTCAACGTCAAAGGGTTCTAGTAGTACATGAACACTATCATTCCGCCATTTTACTTGATCCATATCTCTTCTTTCTTGACCATTGATAAAGGTTAGTCTCGGAGTAGTGCCGTTCGGATAGCTAACCTCAAACGTGAATGGTACATCCTGCTCGGTATAGTGAATCACCCCTCTCCACTGGCCGGGTTTCAAATATTGCGCGTTTGCTTTTAGTGAAAATAAGAGTACTAAAAATGGAAGGAATCTCATCAAGATAAAACTAACTTTATTTCCAGTATATTTAAAAAATAACTAACCTAAATAACATGTCAAACTCCTCTAAGCCACCCGTTTGGTTCTGGATTGTAAGCACCTTGGCACTCCTTTGGAATCTATCAGGAGTCCTCAACTATCTGATGCAGGCATTTGCTACTCCTGAAATGCTCGCTGCAATGCCTGAACACCAAAGGGAATACATGGAACAAACTCCATCGTGGGTGATTGGATGTTTTGCGATAGCCGTATGGGGAGGTACAATTGGCAGCATTCTACTTCTCATTCGAAAAAGAGTTGCCTATACATTGCTAATCATTTCATTCGTGGGAGTCTTAGGTCAAGTTTCTTATTCTCTTCTCTTATCCAATGCAATTGAAGTCTATGGCCCCTCTGGAATGGTACTTCCAATTCTAATTATCGGCATTGGGCTTTATTTAATCTACTTTGCAAAGAAAGGAAATGTAAATGGATGGCTTAAATGATCCTAGCATCTTGCTTATAACTCCCAAGCTTTTATTTTAGACCCATAGAATGACATTCAAAGACTTTAATCTCCACGAGTCAATTTCCGAGGCAATTGAACACATGGGCTTCAATGAAGCAACTCCAATTCAGCAAGAGGCCATACCTTCTATTTTAGAAGGGAATGACCTAATTGCCTGTGCGCAGACGGGAACCGGAAAAACAGCGGCTTTTGTCATTCCAACTCTGAATATGCTTGCAGAGAATCCCAGCGAAGATGTTCGAGTGCTGATTCTGTGTCCGACAAGAGAACTTGCGATTCAAATCGATCAACAAATTGAAGGCTTTTCCTACTTCCTTCCAGTTCATTCAATAGCTATTTACGGTGGTGGAGATGGCTCTGATTTTGCACAACAGAAAAAAGCGCTGACACAAGGAAGCAACATTGTTGTTGCAACCCCAGGAAAACTCATTTCACACCTCAATCTTGGGTATGTGAAATTTGATTCAGTGACTCATCTGATCCTTGACGAAGCCGATAGAATGCTGGATATGAACTTTTATGATGATATAAAAAAGATCATCACCTTTCTTCCAAATATCGAGCAGACGCTAATGTTTAGCGCCACCATGTCAGGCAAAATTGAAAAGCTTGCCAAAGGCATACTAACGAATCCGAAAAGAATCGCATTAGAGCTCGCAAAACCTGCTGAGAACATAAGTCAAGAGGTTTTTTGTGTTGAAGAACCATTCAAAGTTGAATTGATCGCTAAGATCATAGGACGGTATAAGCATTTTGAGAGCATACTGGTATTTACCTCCACCAAAAAGAAGGTTGCAGAAATCGTGAAAGACCTAAAGTCAAATGGCGAAGAAGCACGAGGGATATCATCAATGCTAGAACAAGATGAAAGAGAAAGAATCTTACTGAAATTCAGAGCTAAAAAGCTTAGAATATTAGTAGCGACAGATGTGCTTTCGAGAGGGATTGATATCAAAGACATTAATCTGGTGATCAACTTCGATGTTCCGAATGACGCTGCAGACTATGTACATCGGATCGGGAGAACCGCAAGGGCAAAGACAAGTGGGGTCGCAATAACGATGGTCAGTAGAAGCGATAATTACAAAATGAAGAGAATTGAAAAACTAATTGATCGAACCTTAGATAAGGTTGACTATCCAATGAGAAGGCCTTAAAGAAAATTTCTGGTCGAAAAAGAACTGATCATTGGGTACATCTTTGAAACTAAACCTAACAATTATGAATAACATTTATTACATCATCCACATTGTATGCGCTGTATGGGTCATCTACGATGTATGGGCAAAACAGAAAATGAGCGGCGGGAGCAAAGTACTTTGGACAATTGCCGCCCTGCTTTTTAGCATCATTACCGCAATTGTCTATTATTTCACAAAGAAAAAGTAGGCAGGATCAAATAAACTTTTACTAAACCCATCTATCTTCTTCGATGGGTTTTTTTGTGTCTCATCGTCTGCTAGTAACTTTGCTAATCCATGAGAAAGGTTGCATTTTACACGCTCGGTTGCAAACTCAACTACTCGGAAACTTCCACCATCTCTAGAATGTTCGAGGACAAAGGGTATGAGAAAGTTGACTTTACTGATCAACCTGATATTTTCATTATCAACACATGCTCAGTAACGGAGAATGCTGATAAGAAGTGCAGGAAAATTGTGCGAGAAGCCAAGAAGATTTCACCTGACAGCTATGTAACTATCATTGGATGCTATGCTCAGCTAAAACCAAAAGAAATTTCTGAGATTGAAGGCGTAGATGCCGTATTGGGTGCAGCAGAAAAATTTAAGCTTTTTGACTATCTAGAAGATTTTACAAAGAAAGGAGTGTACTCCTCAGATATCAAAGAAGCCACCCATTATAATTCCTCCTTTTCATTTGGCGACCGGACCAGGACCTTTTTGAAAGTTCAGGATGGGTGTAATTATGGATGCGCCTTTTGTACCATTCCACTTGCTAGAGGTAAGAGTAGAAGTGATCGCATTGCCAACATTCTAGCTGAGGCAACAAAAGTAGCTGAGACCGATGTCAAAGAAGTGGTATTGACAGGAGTCAACATTGGTGATTTCGGTATTCAAGAAGGTAAGAGAAAAGAAAAATTCATTGACTTAATCAAAGAATTAGATTGTGTCGAGGGAATTAATCGGTTTAGGATATCTTCCATCGAGCCCAATCTCCTATCAAACGAAGTGATTGAATTTGTCTCAAGATCGCAGCGTTTTGCACCCCATTTTCACCTACCACTCCAATCAGGAAGCGATGTCATCCTAAAGAAAATGAACCGGAGGTATCTTACTGACCTATACAAATCCAGAGTAGAGTATATCAAATCACTGATGCCAAACTGTTGTATTGGAGTTGATGTAATTGTTGGCTTCCCGGGCGAGACCGAAGAGGAGTTTTTGAAAACGTATCAGTTCCTGAACGAATTAGATGTTTCCTATTTGCACGTTTTTACCTACTCGGAAAGACCAAATACCAAAGCCATCTTAATGGAAAATATCGTCAGCATGGAGGATCGAAATAGACGCTCCAAAATGCTAAGATCACTTTCACAAAAGAAAAGAAGGCATTTTTATGAGAGTAATCTGATGAGTACTGCAACTGTACTTTTTGAAGAAGACATAGAGGATGGACTCATGCATGGATTTACTGAAAACTATGTTAGAGTTGCTGCCAAATATGATCCGATATTAGTCAATGAATTAAAACAAGTTAGGCTCACCAGGATTAATCAAAATGGTACGGTAGAGGTTGAAGATATGGAAGAAATTCTAGTGCATTAATTCATTTTTATCCTTGTTCAAGTTGATCAGTTTCTAAATATTTACGATCTATAGAAAATTGACTATGAAAATTATCTGCATCGGGAGAAACTATGCCGCACATATTGATGAGTTGGGAAATGATAGACCTGAACACCCGATCATCTTTATGAAACCAGATACGGCAATTCTAAAAGACAATGATCCGTTTTACTATCCGGAGTTTTCAAAAGAAATCCACCATGAAGTGGAGGTGCTAGTTAAGATCAACAAAGAAGGTAAGTCTATTTCAAAAGAATTTGCCTCCAATTACTACGAGGAAATCGGACTTGGAATTGATTTTACAGCACGTGATTGGCAGACCTTTGTCAAAGAAAAAGGTTATCCTTGGGAAATTGCTAAAGCATTTAATGGATCTGCCCCAATCTCTAAGTTTATCCCAAAAGGAAATGGCGATGTAAATCAGCTAGGTTTTCGACTTGAAATCAATGGAGTAGAGGTACAAAGTGGCAATACAAATCTCATGCTATGGCCAATCGATGAGATCATATCTTACGTCAGTCAATTCATTCTACTAAAAACTGGTGACATCATTTTTACTGGCACCCCAAAAGGAGTCGGACCAGTTGCCATTGGTGATCGCCTTGTGGGATACCTTGAATCAGAAAAAATGTTTGACTTTGAGGTAAAATAAGGTGAGACCACTATTCAGCTTACTCTTACTTGCTTCCTATATCTGCGCAGCCCAAGAAATTGATGGTTTGGTCTACACCTTTCCCATAAATCCCGGCCAACAAAATTATTTGGCTGGAACTGTTGGGGAGATCAGAAGCTCTCATTTTCACACTGGTATTGACGTGAAAACCGGTGGAAGGACCGGACTCAAAGTGTTGGCTACGACTGACGGGCATATTGCAAGGATAAAAGTTTCAGCAACGGGATATGGTAATACGCTATACATGTTGCACCCAAACGGTACATTTTCTGTATATGCTCACTTAGAATCGTTTGATCCCGAAATCGCGAAATGGGTCACCGAACAACAATACGACAAAGAGGCTTTTGCAGTGGACTTATTCCCAACTAAGAATCAGTTCTCCTTTAAAGGAGGTGATGTCATTGGATACTCCGGAAATTCAGGATCAAGTAGCGGACCGCATCTCCATTTTGAGATTAGAGACCCTAACAACAACCCAATCGATGTACTATCACTTGGGTTTAGTGAAATAAAGGATACTCGATCACCTGTAACAAAAAAAATTGCGTTTGTTACGCTGGCGGAAGATGCCCGAATCAATGGCTTTTTCGGACGTCAGGAGTTTGACTTGATAAAAAAAGACAGCGTGTATACCAACTCTTTCCCAATTCATCTATCAGGAAAAATAGGGATTGAAATATACTCTTATGATCCGATGAATGACATAAGTAATAAAAATGGGATTATTCAAACTACTCTTACTGTAGATAACGAATTGTATTTTGATGAACTAAAAGACAAATTGTCCTTTTCAAAACAAAGGAGTACACTGGTACATTACAACTTTGAAGCTTCCCGAAAGGGAAGTAGGCGATTCAATAAACTCTATCTTTCTGATGGGAATCAACAATCCATTTATAGAAAAATTAATCGCGGCATCTTATTCGAAGACCAACAAGTAATCAGGATTAACACAAATGATAGCTACCGGAATTCCTCTACCGTAAGGATTGAACTGGCAGAAGCAATTCCAGAAACTAAACCATGGGTTCCCGAGATCGAAAGGACCGAAAATTTTATTCATCTACGATCGAACCAACCCGTTTCCTTGAAACTGAATGAATGGATTTCACTGAAACCTTACCGCGCCTCAGGAGAGGACCAGTACTTTATCTGGGATCTAAGAAATGGGATGCCTACATCAGCCTTTGTTAATGGAGAGACCTTAGTCACAAACTACTCTGGTTTAATACCTTCGAATCAAAAAATGAGCTATGTACAAGAGGAATTCGATCTAATGGTGACAAAGAAAAGTTTATTTGATACTTTGTATTTAGCCTTTGAAAAAGCGTACGACTCCAGCCGAAACATCGAGTTATTCCAATTTAAGAATCAGATAGATCCAATCAGATCTATGATTGAAATCACCTTGAAGCCAGAAAGAGAATATCATGAAGATGCCGCCGTCTATGCGGTGTTTGGCAAAAGGTTTAACTATCAGGGCGGAGAGTGGAACGGAAATAAGATTACGTTCTCAACAAGAGATCTGGTGAGTTACACGATTTTGCACGATTCCGTGCCACCTGTTATCACCCCAAGAACGGTCAACAGAGACAATCTCAACTTTCGAATCAATGACAAGTTTTCGGGAATAAAATCATTCAGAGGCGAGATAAATGGTGAGTTCGTACTGATGGAGTTTGAGCCAAAACGGAACTTAATCTGGTCGAAAAAGTTAGATTCAAACATTCCGTTTGATGGAGAGTTTATTCTGGAAGTTATTGATAATTCAAACAACATTTCAATTTACAAAACGACATTATAAGATGCTAAAAGCCGGAGATAAAGTCCCTGAATTCGAGAGTAAGGATCAAAACGGAAACCCAATAAAATTATCTGATTTTAGAGGCAAAAAAATTGTTATTTACTTTTATCCTAAAGACAACACGCCAGGCTGCACTGCGGAATCATGCAATCTGAAAGACAATTACGAAGCTTTGCAAAAACAAGGGTACGAGGTCTTAGGTGTAAGTCAGGACAGCGAAGCTTCCCATCAAAAATTTATTACGAAATACGAATTGCCCTTTAAGCTATTAGCTGATACAGACCATACAGTTCATAATGTATTTGGAACCTGGGGAGAAAAGAAAATGTATGGTAAAACCTACATGGGTACCTTAAGAACTACTTTTTTGATTGATGAAGAAGGAGTTATTGAGGAGGTAATTGAAAAGGTGAAAAC
>CAZQDI010000019.1:0-37989 GCA_964591785.1 uncultured Roseivirgaceae bacterium | reverse complement strand
CGGTAGGGATCGTCTGCTGATACACATGTTACCTGGTTGGTTTTCAAGAGGACCTGTGGGTCTAGCGCAAAGACTCACAACCACAAGCAACTTTGCTTCAGACACTCGTCTGATCTTTCGTCTTAAAGCGCGCAAGTATACTCATCCAGTTTATTGTTGATGGAATGCTTGCAATACCTAGATCGACGGGGATTATTACTTCTTCCAAGGCGATTGAAATTAAAAAAATAAATTTCCTTCATTGGGGAATAGCTGACATTAACCTACATTAATAAATCAAAAGAAATCAGGTTTTTCGTCTTTGGATGATTGTTTCAATGCTTGAGATGGTATGAAGAATACGATCTGAAAATAGGTGGCAATCATTTGAGAAGATTTTTTGTTTGGTAGATTGTACTAACCCTTTTGTTGTGAAGAAAATACTTGTATTATTTGCTCATCCTCGATTTGAACAATCCCGGACCAATCAAGCCCTCATTGAAGGAATTAAAGGAATGGAGGGAGTGACCATTCACGATCTCTATGAGCGCTACCCGGATTTTAACATTGATATTTTTATTGAAAAAGACCTATTAAAACATCATGACGTAGTGGTGTGGCATCATCCGCTATATTGGTATAGTTGCCCGCCGCTTCTGAAACAATGGATTGATATGGTGCTTGAGTATGGATGGGCTTATGGTCCTGATGGAGATGCGTTAGAAGGGAAAAAGGCGCTGAACACCATCACAGCAGGTGGAACTCGGGAGGTCTATTGCTCCGAAGGAAGAAATAACTATACCATCCGCGAATTTTTGCGCCCATTTGAGCAAACTGCGAGACTTTGTGGGATGGAGTATCTACCGCCATTTTCAGTAATGGGTACGCATAAGCTGACTAAAGAATCTTTGTCTGACCACATTCAACAGTATCGAGTGCTCTTGCAGTCACTACAGGAGAAAGAACTGAAAGTGCCTGAAGGAGATAATTGTCAATTCCTTAATGATTTACCCGTCCTTCAAAATACACGAGCCTAATGTCTGGTAATTTCTTGTTTCAAGCGGTCATCTATTTAAGTGCTGCCATCGTTTGTGTGCCGATTGCTAAAAGATTTGGATTGAGCTCGGTACTAGGCTACCTCCTGGCAGGCATCATCATTGGCCCGTATGTACTTGGTTTTATAGGAGAGGAAGGGGAAGACATCTTGCATTTTGCCGAGTTTGGAGTCGTAATGATGCTCTTTTTGATTGGTCTTGAAATCGAGCCGAGGGCGTTTTGGAAAATGCGAAAGACCATTGTAGGGATGGGCGGTTCTCAGGTCTTTTTGACGATTCTGTTTTGTTTTGGTGTTTTGAGCCTGCTGGGATACTCCTGGCAGTCCGGATTAAGTGTAGCCATGGCACTCGCCCTCTCGTCAACAGCCATTGTCTTACAAACGCTGAAAGAGAAAAACTTGATGGAGACGATCTACGGTGCTTCATCATTCTCCATTCTACTCTTCCAGGATATCATTGTGATTCCGATGCTTGCCGTGGTCCCTTTATTGGGAACGGTAGTGGAATCAGCAGGCCATGGACACGGTGAAGGACATACCTCATTGTTGGGAAACCTTCCGATTGGGTTGCAAACTGTCTTTGTTTTACTTTCAGTGGTTTTTGTTATTCTAGCTGGCCGATACCTATTTGTTCCCATACTTCGCGTCGTAGCGAAAACCCGTTTACGTGAACTCTTTTCAGCATCAGCTTTATTGATTGTAATGGCGATTGCCTACCTCATGGAGCTGGTTGGTCTAAGCCCGGCACTTGGCGCTTTTTTGGGCGGAGTAGTCTTAGCGACCAGCGAGTTTAAACATGAATTGGAAAGCAACCTGGAGCCCTTTAAGGGCTTGCTGCTTGGCCTGTTCTTTATTGCAGTGGGAGCATCCATCAACTTCGCCATGATCATCGATAGTCCTGTACAGATTTCTTTAATGGTCATGGGTGTCATTGCCTTGAAAGCCATAGTGCTGTTTGTGGTCGCTTCGATCTTCCGAATAAGGATGGATCAAAAGCTGCTGATAGCTGTAGGACTTGCACAAGTTGGAGAGTTTGCTTTTGTCTTACTTTCTTTTACCAATCAATTGGGTATACTTTCTGGTGAGCAGCTGGATTTATTTCTGGTCATTACCGCAATTTCCATGACATTGGCTCCATTACTCTCCATTCTCAACGAGCGACTTGTTCTGCCTAAAATTGGCACGAAGGAATCCGAAGAAAAAGTGATGGATGCCATCGAAAAGAAGCATAAGGTGATATTGGTTGGTTTCGGCCATTATGGGAGCACGATAGGAAGGTTTTTAAGAGCCAGTGGGGTTGAGGCGACGGTATTGGATCATGATTCCAATCGGGTGGATCTGTTGAGAAAACTTGGTTTTGAAGTCTACTATGGAGATGCAACACGCCAGGATTTGTTGGAGTCTGCGGGTGTGGGGGAGGCAGATATTTTGATTTCAGCAATCGATGATCCTGATGCCACGTTGCGCATGGTCGAAGTCCTAAAGCATCACTATCCAGATTTGAAGCTGCTGGTCCGTGCAAAAAGCAGGGTAGATGCCTACCAGTTGCTGAATGCCGGCGTCACGCACATTTACAGAGAATCCTTGGATACCTCGGTTAGAATGGCAGGTGAAGCCCTGCATTTCTTAGGCCATCGGAAGTACACGATTCACCGTCAGGCACAGAATTTTAAGAAATATGATGAAGAGAGCATGCGAAGGTTGGCGGATCAAGTACTCAATAGTGACGAGTACATTTTTAAGGCAAGAGAAGAGATTGCTCAACAGGAAGCGCTATTAAAAGATGATCTGAACCGAGGCAATATCTCCGAGGATGACACCTCCTGGGATAGCGAGTCAATGAGGGCAAGAATTGCTGGTAAATGAAATTGAGATAGATCTGACGTTTCGGTTAGCCTGAATAACTAAATAACTGCCACAATTGGTAGCTGGCCAGGGCAAGGCCCGCTAAAATCAAATAGGTATTTGTGGCCTTAAAAAAGGCCTCAAAGCTGTCTTTTTTGCGCCAAAGATTGATTGCATAAACAATGGGAATCAAAGCCAGGACCTGACCCAACTCAACCCCTAGATTAAAACTTATGATCTTTAATAGGATCCCTTCCTGGCCAACTGCAAAGGATTGAAGGCGAGCTGACAAGCCCAAACCATGAATCAGGCCGAAAACGAAGACCATCGATAGAAGGTTTGGAGGGTTCACCTTGAGTGTTTTTTGAAAAAGCCCCAGGTTTTCAAAGCCTTTATAAAAGACACTCAGACCTATGATTGCATCAATGAGAAACTCATTGACAGAAATTTGTAAGTACGTTGCAGTAATTAGGGTGATACTATGACCTATGGTAAAGGCAGTAATAAATCTGACAATTTGCTTCAGTGCCTTCAAAAAGAAAATGACTCCGACAAGAAAGAGCAGGTGATCATATCCGGTCAGCATATGCTTTGCGCCTACCCAGATGTACGCCCAAAGTCCTCCGTGCTCAAGCAGCTCACGATCTCCTCCGGAAACATCGTGGGCGAATGCTAAAAGGGGAATTAAAACGAGTACCAAGGCCAGCGTTCGGATATGCATGCTTATTTCTTTCTGTTGAACCAAAAAAATAGAACGACAATGGTGAGCACACTCAGGATGGCAAAGAGATATACGGGGATGCCCTCTTCACGATCGTGCTCCTGGTGGGAGTGCTCATGGTCATGTTCGTGACCGTGTGGCTCATTTACTGCGAAGGTCACTGTAGCCCAGTGGGATTCATGAGTAAGTCCCGCTTCTGTGTTTCCAACCAGGTGGATGGTGCGAACGTACCAAATTCCTTCTGCGGAGATCGGAATGTTCAATCTTCCTTCGTCATCTGTACGAAATTGTTGTAATTCATCGTGGTGGTGGTCCGTTCCATCTTCGTGCGAATGTGTACTACCATCGTGTGTGTGAGTGCCACTTGTTTTGTGGCCCACATAAACCAATTGGTTGGCAAGCGGCCGTTGGTTATACACAAGTCTTATCGGCAAACTTCGTCCAGGACGAATGTCGTATGGGTTTTTTAGGAGCAAAAACTCTATGGGATACCCTAATTCAGTTTGGTAGTCATTTGTACGTTCGTTCCCAACCTGAAAGACTGTTTTCACATGCTTGGAGTAGCGTTCGATAGCTGTATCCCCAAGGGTGCCGTTTTGCTTTCTGGCTTCGAGTACATCGAGTACGCCGTCGTGGGTCAGGTAATCATTAAAGTCCTGAGCGGACATTCCAAATATCCTGGGTTTAGTGGAAACTCCTACTACCCAGGTGCCGGGTTTTCCGGTGGTTAGGTTGAGGTAGGTGGTATGGTCCTTCTCAAACCAGGCGGAAGTATCCGGATTGACCCTTTTTCCATTACCCACCACACTGACATCGATCATCCGGTCTCTTGTGATGACATTATCACTCCGATCGAACGTTCCATTGAACAATTCGATGACAGCGTCAGAATCTGGCCTCAAATAGAAATCCTTCAGTTTGAGATACATGTCGTGGCTAGAAAGCACGAGCAGTACGAGAAGGCTAAAGAGTAAGCGTTTCATGCTTGTTGAGCTGAGGTTGATTCTGTGGCAAATCTAGTATCAGGGTTAAAATTTACAAGCCAGGATGCTCATTTATACCAATGAACGCCAAGATTTTTTGACGCTGCCCCCGCCGTGGTTTTTACATTGGGCAGTCGTAGACTTTTCATTTTGCCAATAAGGCTTTTTGAGCAACCAGTGATGCCGATAATAAGCCAGTACTTGTGTCTTTCGAGTAGATACCTTGTCGCCATTGATCACCTCCAATGTAATCGCTGATGACCACCACTGCTGCCAAATCTACCTTCCGAAAGTCCGCCACCGTAAACAGTGAAGCAAGTTCCATTTCTACGATGTCAATTCCTTCGGATTGGTAATAAGCAATCTCCTCCATCGTTTCACGGTACATGCTATCGATGGTCCAGCTACTGCCGGTATTGTAAGGCTGATTCATACGCTGCAGGGTTTTACTGAGTTTACCAGTTAGCGATTGCGAGGGATAAGCAAATCGTTCTGAATCTGCATAATGATGGGAAACTCCCTCGTCTCGAATGGCTTTTTCGACCAAAACCAGAGAGCCGATTGGATTGGTTAACTGAAGACCTCCTGCATGCCCTACTGTCACGAACTTCTTGATTCCCATGGCGATCAGGGCCTCTAGCATGTGTGCCGCGGCCGGACCACCGATTCCAAAACCTCCCACAAGCGCAATTTTGTTGTTTGCTTCTCCTAGGGACAGGAGTTCGCCGGTCCAGAAACGATGAGAGGTGGTTGTATTCATTTGCCGATAGTAATCCATTAGATCACCCTCAAAGCACAAAATCACTGAGTTTGGAGCGTCAAATTCTATGATTTGTTCTGCTCCAGCTTGCAAGTGTTGTTTCGGGGTGATTAACACGCTTGCTTTGTGGTTCTTGGGGTACTGCGGGAACGACATAGGACAGGTATTGATAGAAAAGAAGTCTAAGACACTTCTTTATCATCCAGGTTGACTCCTAACTCATTTTTTACAATTTGTTGTAGTGCCAATCGGTAATCTTCGAAATTCGCTCTTCCTGCTTGAATACCTAATAATTCTCTGAGACGGCGATTTTCATTGCGATTGAGGTCAAATGTCACTCTGATTTTCATACACGGGGTTACTTTTATCGATTTTCAAGATTGATCTTAAGGCTTTTCCAATGGCTGGGTAAATGCTGGGTACCTGATTTAATTCCATCTGGGGTTATTTCAATTCCCCCAAAACCAAAAAGTACTATCTGCAAGGTTCCACCTGCACCAGTAGCAAAAAATGGTGCCACACCCTTTCCGCCGGCACATTCTGATAACACATTAAAAGGACCTACGCCATTGGGCACATAGCTGTCTTGAAAAAGTTTGAATGCTCGTTCTGAATTTCCTAGGATGGCATGTAAAGTTGCCAGGGTGGAGATGCCCATGGCCGGGCCTTCGGGCGACATGCGAGGTTCATAATAATCAAGGTCTTTCTTGATTTTTGACTCTTCTTTGAACAGTCCAACTGGATGACTTAGAAGATTGGCATCAGATTGTTTAATGATTGCCCCATCGTAGGTCGCGTTTTCCTTTGTTGTGCCGTCTTCGAATTCCAGGATTGGAATGTTATCAGAAACGTGCATCCAGTCAGGATCAGGCAGAAGACCTAGTTTTTCTGCAGCCATAGTAGCATATTTCAATACCACTTTTACAATGCCATTTGTAAAGGCATTATTGTCAATATTTTCCTCAAATTCGTTGGCTCCGATGACGTTGTTGATGTCGTAGCTCCCGGGTCCGTTGCGCTCCACCCTGTCAGTCCAGAAGGTGGCTACTTCTTTTAATACTGGCCATCCTCTGTCAGCAAGCCATCCCTTGTCTTGTGTTACCTCGAAGTACTTCCAAAATGCCCAGCCGACACAAGCCGTAATATGTTGTTGAAAAGGGCCTGTCAAAGCCCATACCGGTGCTTGCTCATACCCATCTTCGGCACTTTCCCACGGGAACATGGCACCTTTGTACCCATGAGCAAAGGCATTTTGCTTCGCGGCTTCCAGGCGCTTGAATCGGTATTCCAAAATGCTCTTGGCCATGGCTGGATTCATAACCAATAGGGGTGGATACATCCACAGTTCGGTATCCCAAAAGACATGTCCGTTGTAACCAAGTCCAGAAAGACCCATTGGAGATAGACTTAAGTCATTCCCTTCCCTGCAGAATGAATACAAGTGATACAGCAGAAAGCGAACATCACGTTGAGAGGTGTCATCCCCTTCGATGATGATATCATTTTTCCAGATCTTGTTCCACTCCTGAATGTGCCTGCTTTCTAGTCGCTCACGTCCTTCCAGTTTGCAGAATAGGGAAAGACGCTCAGCCTCATTGCGGGGTTCAGAAAAATGAGCCGAAGTGCAAACCGCCGCAGCCACTGAGAACCGATACGTTTCTCCTGCCTTGAGTTGGATGTAGAATTTTACCAGGTGCGAATTATGATCCCATTCCTCGTGCAATAGTTCAGGTTCCTCACCATGCGGCTTGTCAAAGATGATGGTATTTGATGCAGCCAGTGAAACTTTACCAGAGGGGGAGGTCGCTTCCGAAGTCAATAGCGGGATCAATGCATGAGGACGATCAATCTCACTAAAAAACTGCTTGTTGTCCCGCAGGTGATGAGGCGCTTCAATGGTATTACCAAACGCAAACCTGGTGTCTTTCTTGGCAGTAATTTCAAAGTTGACCAAATTGCAATATGGCAATTGCCGGAGTGATAACATCTCTTGTCGAATAGTCATTCGGTCATCGACATCCGCTGTGGTAATGAGTTTTGCTTGTTTTAGGTCAAGCGTCTGAGTGAAATTATGATAATGATCTTCGGTAAGAAGCTCGTGATCAATGAAGAGTTCAAAATCCAGATGGTTGAAGCCTTTTAAGATATTGCTGACTCGACCTCTACCGTACTGATCGTATACGCCATTAAGTATGACGTCTTTAACCTGAAATGGTCTCGCATCCGAGACCAATCCTATCATACCATTTGCCACGGTCACGCCGTGATACTTTTCACCACTAAGTTTATTAGCGGTGATCCTCCAGGTGGATGTTGTCATTTATGCTAATCTTTTTCCTGTTTTTGAATCAAAGAAGTACAATCGCTTGGCATCAAAGCCTATGTTTATTTTCTGGTTGTTTTGATAAATAAGCCCTGAACTGCTGCGCATGCAGAATTCCTTTCCTCCGGCGTGGAAATAAATGAATGTTTCCGCTCCGATTGGTTCTGTAACATCGATCTCAATCTCGTTTTTTTCAGTCAACTGCGCCTTATCTTCATAATCATGATCGTAGATACTTTCCGGGCGAAAACCAAGTGTTATTTCTTGTCCTACCAGCTCCGAAGTGTTGGCTTCGATGTTCTCGGGAATGGAGAATTTGAATCCCTGACCTTCGAAGTATTGCCTACCATTCTTAGTGATCGTACCCGAAGCAAAATTCATGGATGGGCTGCCAATGAAGCTTCCCACAAACTGATTTGCCGGGTCGTTGTACAAGGTCATAGGTTGGTCTGCTTGCATGACATCACCATTTTTGAGAACGACAATTTTATTGCCCATGGTCATGGCCTCAATCTGGTCATGAGTCACGTAAATCATGGTGGCATCCAGTTTCTTGTGCAGTCGCTTGATTTCCATTCGCATCTGTACTCTCAGTTTAGCATCAAGGTTGGACAATGGTTCATCAAAGAGAAAGACCTTAGGTTTTCGCACGATGGACCGGCCGATTGCTACCCGTTGGCGTTGTCCCCCAGACATGGCCTTAGGCCTTCGTTTGAGGAGCTCTGTGAGGCCGAGGATCTCTGCTGCCTCCTCGACTCGTTCTTTTATTTCATGTTTTGGTGTTTTCTGGAGCTTCAGGCCGAAAGCCATATTGTCAAAGACCGTCATATGAGGATAAAGAGCATAATTCTGGAACACCATCGAGATGTTTCGGTCTTTTGGAGATAGGTCATTGACTCGTTCTCCGTCGATTAGTAAATCTCCATCACTAATATCTTCCAACCCTGCGACCATTCGGAGCAACGTTGATTTGCCACAACCGGAAGGGCCGACTAATACAGCAAACTCTTTGTCTTCTATGGTGACGTTGGCGTCTTTTATGACCGTTACGTCTCCGTCGTAGGTTTTCCGTATATTCTTTAATTCTACTTTAGCCATACTATTATTCTTTTGAACCCGAACTGGCAACTCCCTCTACAAAGTATCGCTGGAAAACGAGGAAGATGATCAGAGTGGGTAATGATATGAGAATGGTTCCTGACATCAGTAACGGCCAGTTTACCTGAAATTCATTTTTGAGAAAGTTCATTCCTACCGGAAGAGTAAACATGTCCGAAGTAGTCGTTACAATGACTGTCCACATGAATTCATTCCAGGATCCCTGAAAGGTATAGATTGCTACTGCAGCCAGGGCTGGTTTGGAAACAGGTAGAAAAATCTGCCAAAACATGCGAAAATAGCTACAGCCATCGATCAGGGCTGCTTCCTCAAGATCTTTGGGGATCGTCTCGAAGAATTGTTTCATTAGGAAGATGTTCACCACCGTAATAAGGCCGGGCAGCATAATGCCTGCGTAGGTATTGATTAGATTGAATTCATTTAAAACGATGAATTTCGGTACCAAAAGAATAATGCCCGGAATCATCAAACTTGCCATGAAAACTGAGAAAATAAGATTTTTGCCTGGAAAATCTAGCCTGGCGAAAGCAAATCCTGCTAACGAAGCAAAGAACACATTGGTAATAGTCTGGACAACTGTGATCAGTAAACTATTTCCTAACCAAGTAGCAAAGGGAAGATCTTGCCAAACATGTACGTAATTGCTGAGGGTCCATTTTTCAGGTAGTAATTTGATGGGCCATTGAAATACGTCCTGTTCGGCGTTGAAACTGATGGACAGCGAGAACAAAAAAGGACCGATGTAAAAGGCTGTCATTGCCACCAGCAACAACCAAAAGAGGATTTTGGAAAGTGTGATTTTCTTCATGACAATCAATAAGGATCTGGTGGAAGGTATTTTTTCTGGATGACGGTAACGACATAGATAATTGCTGCAAGCACAACGGCGCCGGCTGCTCCGTATCCAAGTCGGAAATACTTAAATGAGTTTAAGTAAACAAAAAAGCTCATTGTAGTGGTACTATTGACAGGTCCACCTTGTGACATGATAAACACCTGATCAAACACCTGGAAGCAACCGATTAAACCCAATACAACTACAAAGTAGGTCACCGGACGAACCATTGGTACAGTAATCTTCCAGAATTGAGTCCAAGTGCTGGCACCATCGATTTTAGCTGCCTCATAGACTGATTTGGGAATGTTTTGCAAACCAGCAAGGAAGGTGATCATAAAGTATCCGGAGGTAGACCACACATTTAACGCCATGATGGAAAGAAGTGCTGTATTTGTGTTGGTGAGCCAGTCCGTTCCTTCAACACCTATCTGTGAGAGAAGGTAGTTGAGTAAGCCGGGTTTGCTGTAGATCCAAATAAAGATGGTGGAGGTGACCACTGAAGCAGTGACAGCCGGAATGTAAAAGGCTGTCCGAAAAAAAGCTCTTCCTGGTAATTTCTGATTCATAATGAAAGCAAGAAAGAGGGAAAGAATGGTTTGCACGGGCACAACCCCAAGCGCATAGATGATCGTATTTTTGATTGCAATCAGAAACACCTCATCTTGAAAAAGTTCGATGTAGTTTCCCAAACCCACAAATGGTTTGTCGGGAATGAGTAGGTTCCAGTCGTACAGACTGATCATAAAAGCAAACACCATTGGGAAAATAGTGAAGACACCAAATATCAATAGAGGAAATAGCAGGAATAGATAGCCTGTTTTTGCCTGTGCCCACTTTTTGGATTTTACCTTGCTCATTTCAGGCTGTATTTTTCGATTCTCAATTTGATGTCCTCCATGGCCTTTCGTGGTTCTTTGCCAGTAAAAAATATGGCCTGCATTGCGACTACCATTTCTTCAAATCCTCGCTCACTATACTCTACTTGGAATGTTCTGGCGAATTCCGCGCTGTTCATGAACACTCCCCAAACCGGATCATCATAAAAGCCATTCCGTATCGCTACGCTCTTTCGGGATGGAAGCGCAAGTCCCTGGCTGGTCCATATGCGCATGCCTTCCTTTCCAGTGAGGTAGTTCATCATCTTCCATGCATCTTCCTTGTAGCCTGAATTCTTTGGCATGGAGAAAGCAGTAGTAAAAGCAATGGTAGCTTTCTGTTTGCCCGCAGGTAGCTCAGCCACACCCCAATTAAGGTTTTTATAGTTTCCTTCAAGGAAAGGAATTAGCCATCCGCCAGATAGACACATGGCAGCCATACCTCTTCCAAATGTGTCGCCATTCCATCCCTGGCCGACATCTGTCGGTATGGTAGCAATGCCATCTGTATATAAGCCATGATAAAACTCCAGCGCTTCTATAAATGGCTGGTCTGTGATCCCTAAAGAACCGTCCGGGTTTTGAAAATGACCTCCATTTTGAAATACGAAAGGCATTAACATTTCCGTAGAAGGTTCAATAACCAAACCGAATTGATCGGTGGTCCCGTCACCATCTAGATCTTTGGTCAAAAGTTCAGCATATTGGCGTAGCTCATCCCAGTTGGTCGGCAGCGAATCAATCCCGGCTTCTTCAAACATGGTCTTGTTGTAGAAGAGGACATAAGGTGCGAAGTCTTTAGGTAAACCATATTGTAGTCCATCACGCTGGAAGGATTGAAGCAAATTGGGATAAAAATCTCCAAGGTCAAGTGTAGGTTCGTTGCTGATGTATCCATCCAAGGGCTCAAGGATCTTGAAACTCATATAGGAGGGAGCGAGATAACCTTTAATAAAAAAAAGATCAGGAGAAGTGTTGGTTCCCAACATTAGTTGAAGCTTCTCTGCGTAGTTTCCTGGAATTGGTTCAAAGTCGAAAACAACCTCAGGTTCAGCTGCCCGAAATGAGTCCAGTGTGGCATTAAACATTCTTGTTTCTTCAGGGCTGCTTACCCATGAAGAAATGCGCATATTGTCATTCTTCTTGGCACAACTACTAACCAGTAGTGATCCCAGTGCAAACAACCATGACAACTTTCTCATCATTCCACAAATGTCGTAAACCAAAAAATCCAATCATTTACCAATAATGACTAAAATATACTGGATATTTGCATTATTATAGTATTGAAAAATCAATAGTGTTAATATGTGGTAAGTTATGATGAAGCCTTCCTTTCAGCATCTCGGATTTGATACCGTCAATGCGTCTTTTTTGAGTTATTGGGTCAGATCTCCAAAATTTGGATTCCATTGGCATTATCACCCGGAATGTGAGATATCTTATGTGAAGAAAGGATTTGGAACTCGAATGGTGGGAGATAGCGTGGAGGAGTTTCAGGCTGGGGATCTGCTGTTTTTGGGTTCAGACTTGCCTCATACCCTGGTTTCTGATCAATTAATGGAGGGTGAGATGGAGGTGGTAGTGGTTCAGTTTCCAAAGGAACTGCTGGAGGCAAGATCATTGGAAATTGTGGAACTTGGAGCAATTGGGACATTGGTGCAAGATGCGGTTAGGGGATTTGTCTACCCTCAGGAAGTCAGTGAACTGGTGAGTAAGAAGTTGGAAGAACTTCCCGATCTCGAGGGGTTTAAAAAGTATCATAGGCTACTGGAGGTCCTGAATGATCTTTCAAAAGCCAAAGGAAGATTGCTTGCATCGACCGCTTACAATCCTGGCAAAAGTTCTGAGAATGAGGAACGCATTGGGCGTGTTTGTAAGTACATTCATGAACGTTTTAAGGAGGAAGTGACTGTAGGGAGCCTGGCATCTTTGGCCAATATGAATAAGTCAGCGTTTTGTCGCTTTTTTAAGAAGATGACTGGAAAAACGGCCATTGCTTATCTGAATGACTTGCGAATTGGGATGGCGTGTCAATTGTTACTCAAGGACCATTCGGTGTCAGAGGTTGCCTTTCAATCGGGATTTAATAGCTTAACGCATTTTCATCGCAGTTTTATGTCAAGGAAAAAAGTTAGCCCTTTAGTCTACAAAAGACATTTTGAAAATGCATCCTCGACCTGAATATCATTTTACTCCTCCTCAAAACTGGATGAATGATCCCAACGGATTAATTTTTGATGAAGGACGTTATCACCTCTATTATCAGCACAACCCTTCGGGAAATGAGTTTGGAAATATTTCGTGGGGTCATGCTACCAGTTTGGATCTAATTTCATGGGAGCATGCATCTGTGGCTCTGAAAGCAACTGACAAGATCATGATTTTTTCGGGATGCGTGGTCAAAAATGAAAAAGGTAGACTTTGTGCCATTTACACAGAACATGAAGGAGATAGTGAAAACTATCGGGAGCGAATCTGTTTGGCCGAAAGTGGCGACAGGGGCTTCACCTTTGACCAGTCCACCAGAAAAGTCATTTTGGAGCATGAAGATCCTGACTTCAGGGATCCCAAAGTGTTTTGGCATGCACAATCCGCGGCTTGGATTATGTGTGTTGCACTCCCGAAGAGATATACTATCCAGTTTTATCGATCAGGGAATTTGTTGGATTGGACTCTTTCTGGAGAATTTAGCAACGACCGGTGCCAAGGGCAATTTTGGGAATGTCCTGAAATCTTTTGTTTGACAAATGAAAATGAAGCGGATGTCTGGATATTGAGTATCTCGGGTGAAAACGCCGATGGAGTGAGCTGGGGAATGTTCTACTTTGCCGGCCAATTTGATGGGTATGGATTCAAAGCGGAGCTTGATGCTCGTCCAATCGATATTGGCAGTGATTTTTATGCAGGCATCACTTTTGAAGGGACGGTTGAGCGTGTTATGATCGGGTGGTGCGGCAACTGGGCCTATGCCAATAGACAAGCAACGCTTGGCTGGAAAGGGATGTTGTCAACTCCTAGAAAGTTACACTTTCGAAAAGGTCAACTGATACAAGAGCTGATTTCGGAAAGAGCTCCGGAAACGCTGACCGTAGAGACTGCAGCAAAAGAAATTCTCATCCAAAGTGGCCTGCTTAGGTGGTCAAATGAGCTGGTTCAGATTGATCGTTCAACGTCTCCACTTTACTTCCCTGAAGAATTGCAGCAGGTGAGCTATCATGGACCAGTAAGATCGTTGAATCTTTATGTCGATGTTGGTATTGTCGAATGTGTGATCAACAATGGAGAGCAAGTAATGACCGTCAGGATTTAGGAATTCGTGTCAATCAATGAGTACAAATTGCCACGAGACACCGTATCGATCTTCGCACCACCCAAACTTCTTTCCAAAGCCATAGTCCCCATCGCCCTCATAGCTATCCAGCGGTACCATTACCTGTCCACCATTAGAAGCAAGTTGGTCAAAAAGCATTTGTATCATTTCCTCTGAACTGTCAGCGATGAACAGTGAAACTGCAGGTGTAAAGGACCATGCGTGATTGTAGTTGCTTTCTGAAATCATGTACTCTGTCCCATTGAGTTGAAACACCCCATACTTGATCAGTTCAGGCGTTCCTCCGCCTTCCCCTTCCAGATACATCTCTAAGCTCTTGATTTCTGAATTAGGAAATATGGAGGTATAGAATTCAATGGCCTCTTTGCCTTTTCCACATTGATCTCCGACAAAGGTTAGAAATGTTGCTGTTTTCATTTGATTAAGTTTGATGGGATAGGTACTAGTGCCGTAAGTGTAAATTTTTAATCGTTAAATACAAAAAAACCAAACCCTCCGGGATCACGGATGATGATATTATCAACGACGCCTTCGCTATTGAAATGGGTGATCTCTTCAGTAATGGGGATATTGGCGCGGCGTACTTTCTCGATCACTGCGAGGTTGTTGTCGCCGTTAAAATAGGTAAGGGATGGGTTGAAAAAAAGATGAGGGCAGCTATTCATTTTCATGATACTGACACCAAGCCCATCCGAATTCGTTAGGGTCACCCAACCCTGGTCCATCGTACCGCTTTGTTTGGAAAAACCCAGCAGCTTCCAGATGGCGATTGTCTTGTTTGGGTCAGTAGTTTCCAAACTGATTCCGGCAAAATTTCCCAGTAGGGAAAATGTAGTTTCAACTTTATACGAAGTATTTGGCGTTGGTTGATTGGTCAAGTAGATGCTGGTGCCGGTGGGGTCTTGCAGGAGATACCCCTCATTCGTTTCGATCACTGGGACCAATTCTCCGAGTTGCTCAGCCAGGGGCTTCATATTTGTCCCGGAGACTTTGAGGCCCGGCCGTGTGAAACGACCGTCATGGATTTCTACAATGGCTCTGCCATCGGTCACAATTGTCGGATTTTCTTCAGATAGTACTTGGAAGTTGAGTGATCTGTAGAAGGCTAGACTGGAGGTTAAACTATTGGTTGGTGTGATAATGTGCGTGTTCATGGATGGTATGTAAATCGCTAAAGGTACAAATTAGGCAGGTGTGAGCAGTCCGACAATATTCCCAGCCAAGTCCTTAAACCAGGCAAATTCTTTTCCGTCGGCAAGTTTTGAGGGACCGACGACGATCTTGCCGCCATGTGCCTCAATCAGTGCTAAATCCGCTTGAATGGAATCGGTTTCGATGTAAATGGTCACATAATTCTGAAGTTCTTCGGGATCCAACTGATTGATGTGACCACTTAAACCACCCGCTTCTCCGGTATCAATCAAAGCTGAATTGCCACGCTTCGTGAAGTTCCAATCGAAAACACTTTTATAAAAGTCTGACGTTTTGTCGATATCGCGGCATCCAATCTCAAAATGAACAACTGGTCTTTTCATAAATCCTCGCTTGTTGATGTGATTGGTCAAAACAACACGTTTTCCTTGAATTCATGCTCATACTTTTGGGTGATTTTGTCTGATCACGGTGCTTAACCCTCTTCTAAAGGGATTTAGGCTAACCGAGCATCTGGCGGAAAGTGAGATTCACGCGTGGGTTATGCACTTTTTTAGTGGGAGGTAGCCGATGTACCCAATGCTCCTGTGTTTCTCCTTTCATTTCAAGCAGACTTCCTGGTTCCAGCACGAGGGCGACTGTTTCCTTCGTCTTTCGGTGTTTGAAAGCAAACTTCCTTGCCGCTCCAAAAGAGAGTGAAGCAATGGATCCATGGGCCTTCAGATCCGTTTCATCGTCGCTATGCCAAGCCATGCCCTCTGATCCGTCATGATACAAATTGAGTAGGCAGGAATTGTAGGTTGTGTTCGTAAAGCCTTCAGCGAGCTCTTTCAGTTTCAGTAGGTCGGGAGTCCATTTGAGAGCCACCCGGTCTTTGTTGGAATACCTGTAGGTATAGGGTTGGTCGGCATACCACGCTACCTTCCGTTTCGTGATGTAGTGCTTTCCAAAGATGAACGCCTCATCATTTTGCCATTCGATTTCTTGAAGAAGGTTCTTCAGGTATGTGGTGGCATCTTCATGCATCAAGACCTGACCAAAGTAATGGACAACTCCGTCTTTCGGGAGCAGGTTTTTTGAAGGTTCAATACTCTCAAATAATTTCATTTTTCCATTTTTTGTATTGCTTCGGCATGCAGTGCGCACAAGGTCGGTATCCATGCTGTTGAGCGATGTCCTCAGACTTAAAAAAGATTCGGTTCTTTTGTTTCATCCTTTTGCCTGAACTGCACTTCAAGTGACCGTAGATTTTAAGCTGGCGGTTGCCTGCCAGTTGAATGTCCTGCTTTCGAATATGATTTCTCACTTCGTAAGAATCAAGGTTTTCATGTAAAAAAAGAATCGGTTTTCGCGTACTATCCATTGTAAGTTTAGCCGGGATTATGCTCGTTCATCAGAGCGATGCTCCAAATATTGCAATTCCGAAACCACGAAAAAACCCAAATCTTGCTATTATTTCTAGATACCTTCTCCGTCTGCTAAATTCGGTTCTCCTACTGATTCGGTTCTAAAGAAGTAATAAACTCAAGGATTCCATCTCTTTATCACAGGTTTCACATTGAAAAGAGCCTAATATTTCCTTTTTTACATGAAAGCAATTTGTTTAGTGGCTATGATCTGGAAGCAATTAGTACAATTGGGAATTTGTTTTTCAGTCCTAAGTGGTTTTGGTCAGGGCATGAGCAAGACTGATTCAAGCGAAGCTGACCTTTTATCGGGTATTGATATCGGGTTCGGATCCTACTATCAATTTACTTCATTTGGCAATACAGAGTTTAGTTCATTTAATTCCGCAGGGTTGCCACGCCGTCCAGGAAATCAAACGGTCATCAATAATTGGAGCTTAAGCAATGACCTGGTGACCGATGTGCCGTTTTTTCACGGGACTTATTTTTTTAGGTTAGGCTATCAATATCAGTTTGACTCTGCGCTGACCGTTTCCGTTGCTGCTAATTTTGAACAACGCGGCTTTTCTGATGGTGTCTTCAGTCAGAATACCTTAAATGTCTATCCCTATCTGAATGTTCGGTACTTCAAGCAGATCTCGGATTTTTCCATCCTCCTGCAGCTAGGGGATTTTTGGGACATGCGGCTTTATGAGGGCCTTACTTTTTACAATTTGGAGACGCAATCCTGGATATTAAAAGCTAAGTACAAAAAGTTCTATTTCAAACATGTCGGTGTTGGTGACCTTCTGATCGGAATTGGTCTGAGGATTGATGATCTATATGACTATTCGATGGGATTTGAGAAAGTGTTTCTTGACCGTGAAGGGACGCGCTGGCTAGATCTAAGGGCCGGCTACTCTAATAACAGAGGATCAGTAGTTGAAAGTAATTTCGTGAACCTATCAGCCGCAATGACCACCATTAAAGGCTTAAAATCCTATGCTCAGCTGTCAAGAAGGCAATCGGGTGCTTCAGCTTTTCTCATAGGAATGGAAAAGCAGTTTGCGACTCAAACGAAAAAAATTGAAGGACATATCCGAATTGCTTACCGCAACTACTCGCGGGGCTTTAATTCAAGTTTTAGTAACACTGTTTACTATCGAGATCCTCAGGAGTCTTCTGCCTTCACCAACAATCGATTTAATGTCTTTATCCCCATCGAATATTATGAAAGAGACTTTAGCCAATGGGCTGTATACACCGAAGTTCAGGAGTTTAATGTTAGTGGCTTTGAGTCGCAATTGACACTTGACTACAATGTAACACCTTCCACTTTTTTCCGAGTAGATTTAGAAAATACCATCCTTTCTTATAGTAATGAGCAATTCTTTTTACCCTTTTACCAGGTAGCTGTGGGACAAAAGCTTGGTTCTGAGGTAGAATTTATGCTGGCCATCAACAATAAGGTGATCAACTACGATAAAAACTATCCTACCTTTTATTCAGCAGACGCTCCATATCTTCTATTAAAAATCTATAAGAGATTAGGATTTCTTGATGTAAATGATGCGAGGCATCGTAGATAATACATTTTGTTAGGTACTAAAACAACTCGAAAAACTGCGTGTATTTTTCCCGACTTTGGTCCAGTAGCAGAAAGTTCGGGTCAAGTATCACCTTGTGTGGTGCTTCGCTCAAAATCATGGATACTTCCTTTTTTTCTTCCTTTAGGTTGATCCAGTGGGTTGCAATGCACGCATCTTCCTTAGAATAATAGCCAATCTGAGCCCAGCCAATTGGGGGAACAACGTAGGGTTCTTTGCTTAGATCATCTGGGTCAATCCTCCACATTTTTGAGTGAAGGCTGATGGTGGTTTGATAGTTTCCATTTGAAAGCTCTTTAACGCTGGCTTTTTCTAGACTATTTTCATAATAGGAGACGGTCATTAACTGATCATCAATAAATGTTACTAGTGAATCCTCGGTGGCGTTCTTCAAAAATGCAATGAAATCGATAGCGGTTGGGTAGGGAGGTTTTCCTTGACTATTCTCATTCATAAAATCATGGAGAATACGATTAAACTGCTGCTTCCCTAGCAGCACGCTTAAGCCATTCATGACAATGGCCCCCTTTCCATAGGCAAGGTACTGTTGTTCTGGCTCAACGAGATACAATGGGGGTTCTGCCCCAGTCGCCCTGTTATGTCCGTTCCAATACCGCTGGTGTTGAAGTTTTAGAAAATCGCTGGCCTTACTCTTTCCATATTGGATTTCATAGACTTGCAGTGACAGGTACTCAGTGATGCTCTCGGTCAGCATTGTGGCACCCATAGCAGCTGCAGGAATCATGGTACTTCCCCACCAATGATGGATGAGCTCATGGGCAGGGACATAGTAGGAGAGGTTTGTCTTTTCATGCTCTTTATCTGTGTGATAAATCAACCGAATCTCTGACATGGGAATGTTGTTTGCAAAGGCGGTAGAGTAAGAACCTTCTGAGTCTGGAAATTCGACAACTCTGACATTACCAAACCTGTATTTCCCAAAATTCTTTTCCATGTAGTCCAGTGTATTCGCAATACTGGACTCAATGATTTCACTATTGCTTTGGTGATGGCTGTAGATCTCAAGCGGTACACTTGTTTCGGTAGAACGGTACAAGTGGTAGTTGCCTGAATTAATACCGAATGAGAACTTAATGGGTTTTTCTGTCTGATACTCAAAGTAATTGCGGTTTTCTTTCTTCTGAACCCGAATGAGCGTGCCGGGTGCAATCGCAGTCTGGTGACTTTCAGTACCTATAGTCAAATGCACATCAACTAAGTCAGAGTCCAAGCCCTGATAGTGAGTGGTTCTTACTTCTGAATCCCGTGGATCGCTACTGCGCTCCTTAAATGAGTACCCAAATCTTGGGAAAATGTCATGCTTCATGAAGGTGCCATTCTCCAGTACATTTGAGTTACGTTCAAACAAAGAGTTGGGTCGGTTTTGAATCTCAAACTCCAGAGTAAATTGCTCTGATGGCAGCAGTGGTTGACTTAGTCGAACCACATAGAATTTCATCATCTCATCTTTAGCTAAGACGACATGGTCTCGTAAGATGTTAAACTTCGAGCGTTCATCAAATCCCGTTCTCAATAGCAGAGTGTCAATGGCGGTCGTCCAAGGGTTCTCTACTGTATACCTACCGCGTGCAGTAAAATGATGGTTCTTCGGAAACAGCTCTATTGTGGCCCGGAGGCTCCGTATTTTAGGGGAGCGGATTGCTTCATATTTTCGGAATTGATTTTCAAACTGCAGGAATGACCCGTCACTTAAGTTTAGTTTCTTTGTTTCTTCAGTTCTGATTCTTGAGCCTAATAAAAGCATCAGAATCAGGGCGAGCCCTGCCATTGAGAATACAACCGGTGATCGCCGATTTGCCATGGACTTAAGTCTGTATAGCAGCGATTGGTTCACACCGTATGGCCACAATACATGGACTCCTGTCAAGAGGAGCAATGAAAACGCCATCCAGTATCCTTCCACAATGAAGAATGCGATATCAGCGATGCCATATCCATTCATGTCTGAATAGCTTACAGGTGGAGCCGTATTGAAACGAATCAGGTAGCTTTCAATGCCTACTTGTGGTAACCCCTCGAACCCAACCCATCCGAAGATTAGGATGAATAAACCAACATAGAAGTTATCGAAAAGCGTATGTACGAAGAATGCGGCAACCGTCCATATGAGTAATGGGATTCCCATAAAAATAAGAAGATGATAGAGGTACAGTGAAGGTTCGAAGTGGAAGTAGCCATTTGTAGCTTGAAACACCATGCCTGCACCCATAAACACAGCCAAAAGCAATAGTACCACTTTCACCATCGCGAGTAGTTTGCTGCCCCAATACACCCAAAATGGTGTAGAGGTGGTATCCATTAGCTGTTCCAACCTGGCATTTCTCTCACGATTGATGAGTAGTCCTGAATAGATAAAGATCAGCAACATGGATATAATGGTATAAGATGCTGCAGGCACCATCAAAAGTATCTTAGTCAGGGGCATCAAGATCATTTCCCCTGACTTGGTCACAAAATTTACTGCAAGTAACATGGCCAGGACACCTAGCGCATTGATTACCAAAAACATCGGACTGATGGCAATAAACCGAAAACCGTCTACAGACAAATGCCAGAGTGTTTTCCATAAATGACCTTTTGAGTAACTGGTTCGAACCTCGGATAAATCAAATGCAGCTGTGGTGCGGGCCGGAATGACCGAACTGCTTTTATGATGTCTGATCTTAAATCGTGCAGATAGATGCTCGTGAAGTTTAAATGAACGAATACTAAGAATGATAAGCGTTGCACTGATTCCCAACCATAGTAACCTATTAAAGCACACTAAACCTAGGAAAGGGAGTGAGTTGGTGTTCTTGTCAATGATTGACCAATCACGTGTGTAGTAGGCCAGAGTATTTTGACCAAATGGGTCAAAAAGTGCGATTAGCTCACTATTACCAGCAAATGCATTTTCCGTAATGGTCTGAAGCAAAAACGGAATCAAGGCCCCCACAAATGCAGCATAGATGTTTCTTGAAGAGACAATGATGGCAATGACAATGGATGAACTAAGAATCAGGTTGGGTAGTAGGTAAACTAGGAATGTGTGCAAATAACCAGATAAGTGGAGGGGTCCCATTTTTGCGGGGTCCAAGCCGGGAAGATACTCGACCAAAAGCATGCTTGATAGCACAGCCAAAACAATCAGGATAACAATGCTGAATGAAGCAGAAAGTCTGGCTCCGAGGTAATGAGTTTTGTTAATCGGAAAACTATAAAGAATGCTATGCATTCTGTACCGAAAGTCTTTATAGATCGAAACTCCAACGATGGCAGGAATCAAAGCAACCATCAACTTATTCAGGTACAAAAGGCTGAAGTTTACTCCGTAGGAAGAATTGAGCCATTCCTTTAGTTGGCCACTTTCAGCGTGTGCATCAAACAGTCCTGCTGAACCTGAAAACGTTAGAAACGTAAAAGCGAAAAAGACGATACCGAAGAAGTAGAATGTGGGTTTTTTGAGCCAATAAAAAAGCTCCTGTCTGAAGATATTCTTGAACATGGGAAGGTTGATTTGTTGAGTTTTGAGATTACTGATTTTTGAGCGCCACAAAGTAGGCATCTTCCAAGCTGGGTTTTTCCGGAGTAAAACCTTCGTTCGGGCCCTCATCGTAGATTCGAATATTCAACGTGTTATCCGTATTGTAGCTTGAAGAGAGGACAAAATGGGTGCTTTCATGGTTTGGAAGGTCTTGTTTGCTAATGTTTTTGCTATAGATCTTTCCTTGCAAGTTGCGCAGTATATTGGTGGGAGCATTGTGAGTCAAGACCTGTCCATCATGGATGATCGCCAGGTCGTTACAAAGGTCTTGCACATCATCAACCAGGTGTGTTGAAAAAAGTACGGTGTTGTCAATTCCGACATCTCTCAATACGTTTAGAAACCGGGACCGCTCTTCCGGGTCAAGACCGGCAGTAGGTTCATCGACAATAATGAGCTTTGGGTTGTTTAATAGTAGCTGAGCAATTCCGAACCGCTGCTTCATCCCGCCGGAGTATCCACTAACACTCTTTCTTCGTACCTCCACAAGATTCGTTAATTCCAGCACTTTGTCGACAACTACATTTCGTTGCTTTTTTGTGGATATTCCTTTCAGGATGGCAAAAGTGTCAAGGAGAGACTCGGCAGATACCTTGGGATATACTCCAAAATCCTGAGGTAGATAGCCCAGGACTCGCTTGAGTTCAATGGGGTGCCGAAGCACATCTATTCCATAAAAGTGAATACTTCCCGAATCCGGTTCTTGCAAGGTCGCAATGGTACGCATGAGGCTGGATTTTCCTGCACCATTTGGACCCAGAAGTCCAAACATGCCTTTGCCAATCTCAAGGTCGATTCCTTTCAGGGCATGAACGCCGTTCGGATAAGTCTTGGTTAGTTGCTCAATTCTTAAATTCATATGGGTTATTTGGTTTGGTATCCTCCACAGGGGAGGGATGATTCGGATTCTTTACAAACTGACGCTTTGCAGAGGTTTTTGTCACACGAACACTTCCCCTTCAAGCTGATAGAGGATTATTTTCTGACGAACTGGGGTTTAAATCAGTTGAGGTGGATGGTACATTTTCAACGAGCTTAGGGAACTTTGTAACATTACTGCATCGCTGAACTTCAATAACCTAATTATGCAGAGGCTCCATTCACTGAATCATCTTCACTACCTGGAGATTGTTGGTCATGTCTGTTATTGGCTTTTCCATTTTACTTCAGTGAATACCAGTTGGGGCCTGGACTGGACCAACCGCTGGGATAGGATGGGAGTGGCTCAACTAACGATCGTTCTGTATCCCATTATCTTCTATATCAATGCATTCTGGTTGATTCCCAAACTACTGAAGCGAAATCAATGGTATAAGTACCTGGTCCTGACTTTCGTTCTTGTACTAGTATTGGAACTTACACGCACCACAATTTTTGTCTTTCATCGGAATGACTGGGAGGTACCTGAAGTCGCTTTATGGAATGAGTTTGTGAGTAAAGACAACCTGATTTTTGGACTGCCTAACTCCCTGGCATTTGCATTTGCATTCTCTACTATTTATCGCTTTACGAGGGATTGGATCATCCATCAACGGTTGATCGCAGGTATGCAAAAGGAGAAGATCACCTTGCTACGCAGGTTAGAGGAATTAGAAAGCAGTCTGAAAGCAGAAAGCAATGAACCTGACTCAGAGTTGTCAGAGAAGCTGGTATCAATAGTTAACCAAAAGAGAAGAGCTTATCCAAGATCCCTTCAGGCAAAGCGAAGAGAGGAGACTTATGTACTTCGTTCAAACCAGATTGCCTACCTCAGAGCCCAAGGTGATTTTGTACTCGCATTTGATTCAAACGGCGATTCATTTATCGTCAACCAATCGATTTCTTATTTGGAAGAGTCTTTGGACCCGACACAGTTTTTTAGAATTAACAGAAGTGAAATCGTCAATTCGCACTTTCTTGAAAAGTATTCAAATCATGTCAAAAACAGGTTGGCCATTCACTTAAGAGGCATACCTGAAGTGCTCTACACCTCCAACACCAAGACGCCTGACTTTCGGCAGTGGCTTGAGGAGGTAGGATAACATGCAGAGTGGCTGTTGGATCAAGTACTGAAGCAGCCAAATAAAAAAAGCCCACTGGAAGATCAGTGCATCTGCGCTGCTATTGGCAGCGACAAACACATCACCTGCGGCAAGTGTGCCGGATAGTGCAGACTCAACGCCAGAAAGTATATGATTGGATGCTTCCGGGAGATCAGGGTGTATTTCATGATTGATTTGAATTGGTAATAGAAAAAAACGATGGATAATTCTATTGAAATCTCACCCCAATTTGAGGATCTGAACATTAAATGTGTATTAAAAAGAGGTAATAATAACTTATCAATTCAGCATTGCAATTGGTCAGAAAATACCATGTTGATTTGACTGCGGAAAAACCCTTGCTGAGAGGATATTTTTGCACCTTTTCCGCTCACCGTGTGTGAAGTTATCCTACAACAGCGAAGTAATGAACCCAATGGAAAACCCGACGGCGGATCCCCCGTTTTCCCAGAAATCGATTTTGCGCCAAACCTGGTTGTGATACAGGCTAAATGTGAGTGCAGATTTTTCGTCGACATAGTATTCCAAAGTGGATAAGAATATCGTGGTAAAGATCGACTTCGCTTCTGAATTCACTGTAATCTGCTGTCCGTTCAACTCGGCAGTCGGAAATTCATACAGTTTAATCCCTGGCATAGCTGCCAACGTGATTCGATAGGTTTGATCCCCAATTCGATAGCCTGGACCCATGACGAAATCAGTGAATTGCACGGTTCCTTGAATGGTATTCGTTGTACTGTTGTCATTTGCCAATGTGTATTTAGCTCCGTAAGTGTCGTAATTCAGTCGAAGGAAAAAATCATTGTTATTTTTGATTCGATACTCGATGGAAGTTCCAATCCGAACCGACCCACCGATCAGATCAGAGTTAGGGACCTGGTACCCTGCATCGATCGAAGGAAGAAAGATTCGTTTCCAAAAACTTTGAGTAGACGATTCCGCATCCTGGCTCAACGCCATTGATCCAACTAGTAGTAGGAAAATCAAACAATTACGTCTTTTTGTCATCGGGGGCATTTGGTTCTTCTGTAGAAATCGTGGAAGGCTCCCCATCTCTTTCAGCGCGATAATGAGGAGACATGATTTCGATCTCAGCTTCATTGAAAACATCCAGAATTTGCGAAAGCAGCTGTGAATAGGCCTTTGGCCGCATTTCGGGATGCTCCAGGTACGCATTGAGCTCGTACACAACATAAAAATCATCCAGCTTCTTTTGCAGGACAAACGGCTTATTTTTCTGATCGAGAAGTTCTGTCCGTTTTGCGGCCTCTATCAAAAGTGCATTGACTTTCTTCCATGCTATATCATAGCCGATACTTATTTCGGTAGCTAAGATCAAGGGTTGCTTATTCTTTCCACTGTAGTTTCGAATGGCTGTGCTGAGCACTTTGGAATTAGGAATGTTAATGACCTCTTTCTTATAGGAATGAAGTCGAATGGCAAATGGGCCTGTGGATAGAACTTGACCGGAGATGCCATCAATTTCAATCCAATCCTTCTTTTCGAAGGCATGCATGTAGGTCAGGACAATGCCTGCCATATAATTTGCAATGACGGAACTGCCCCCAATGGTAATAAGCGCACCCAGGAAAGTAGCGATACCTTTGAATGCAAGCGATTCATAGCCGGGCATACTTGGAAGAACAATGATGATGGTAATGACGTACAGCAAGAAAGTAATGATCCCGCCCGTGGTCCGTGCGGTTCGCCGTTCGAAACCTGGAAAACGAAAACTACCCTGCACGACTCCCCTGCTAATGTACTTCACTCCCTTGATGAGGTACCTGGCTACCAGGACAGTCACCACTACGGTGAATAGGTTTGGGAGGTAACCCACAAAACGGATGAACAGCTCTTGCAAGGGTTCAAAAATCAGATCTACCAAAGCAATAGCCATGCTTTCTGTGGCTGGGATTTCACTGAGAATCACGACAAGCGCGAAGTATAGAAATGAGAGCGAAACGAACAGTTGCAAGGCTTTGATCGCTGTCGTAATGATCAGTTCTTGCTTTCCAATATTAATGATCTCGATACCGAAGATGCTGAAACTACGTAGGTTTAGTTTCAAGATTCGATGCTTGAGCTGGGTCGCCAGGTAATCAAATAGCCACAATGCCAGGTACACAAAGATCAAGAGACCGATGGATAGGCCGATTTCGACAGCATATTCCTGAATAAGACTTAAATCAAAACTAGGCTCCATGATAAGTACGAATTAAGTGAAAGTTTTGGTAAACCCATGCCTCATGTGTAGAACTTGAGTAGGAAATATTTGAACCCTTGGGGTGCTCAATAAAGAATTTTACACCGGATTGTTTGGCTAGCGAGTGGCTGTGAGTGTTACGGTTCTAAACTGATTATGTACCTCAAGCGCAAATTGTGGAATGATATCGTAGGTTAAGGGTTGCCTGAAATGCAGTTTGATCAGGCCCTGAGACTCAGACCTCGGTTGAATTGCATCATCTGGTGTGGAGTTCAGAAGAATGAATTCAAGCCGATCGTGATCATGTTCCAAGGGAAGGGTTAGGATTTCATCCGGTAATTGGTAGATGGTTCCGGAGACCTTAAGAGGCGTCAGTGTGCCTTCGTTCTTCACAGAAATTCGGTCCACGAAATATGCGTCTTCAGATAAATTGATCACCGCCAGTTCAACCACGTAGCTGTCATTAGCGAGTACAAATACCTCATTGATGTAGAAAATCAAACTGTCAATCACAGGATCGCTTGCATCGATGCCATAGCTGCTCTTGAAAACCTCTGAAAAGCTTGCTTCTTCAATAGTGCCGTATTCTGTCGGCTCAGGTTCCAGTAGCTTACGACCAATCATCCATCCTAGTATTCCCAAAACCAATAGGATTAAGACTGCCCCAAGCACTTTTGGAAGGTTAAGTTTCTGACCCTCTTCCTCGTTGGTGAGCGCATTAGTATGCTCCTCTTTAACTTCTTGAGACGGATCAAGTTTTCTTTCCAAGGCAATTGGAATGATGCCGAGAATGGCCATTCCGAATTTGAGGGTATAATTATTTGGTTCACTGCCAGTCTGTTCGAATAGATTGCTGAAAGAGCGATACTTTCCATCATAACTGGTCCGGTCGACAGCGTCAACTGGGAAAGCATTTTCGTTTTGAATTCGCTCAATGCCGTCCACCACTTCGGGTAAGTCCAAAGGCTCCTGCGCATAAGCATTTGTGAGATACTTGTAGATAATGATGGCCTGGTCATTGATTGTCTCGTCCGCTAACTGTGGGATGATCGATGCTTTGATCAATGATTTCATACCGCCAGTGGTCAGTTTGACCACACCTTTTGAATCGGCAATTCGTCGTCGAATTTGACTGGCCCGACTGGTAAGATCTGTCGAAATTTCATTCGTGTGGATATTCTGAACAAGGCTCACCAGCTCGTCCGCTATTGCGCGATTTCCATATCGGGCAAGTAATGCATCCAGAGAGGCTTCGTAGTCAGATAAAAAGAATGCTTTCACTTTGAGGCAATAAAGTATTTCTTGTCTGACATTAGTTTAACTTTTGTTCTGGCCATCCCGGCGACCGTTCCTTCAATTTGAATTTGAAATTCAATCACTTGGCCCTGATTCCGAACATCTTCCAGGGTACTTACAACAAAGCGAAGTCGACGATCCGTTTCTACAGAGCTTCGCTCTAGAACCAGTTGATTTGGAACCACAATAATTTGATCATTGGAACCATCAATTTCGAAACGGATCGATTCAAAGATCTGATGGGTTGCCGGTAGATTCCAGTTTCCAAAATTGGAATTTCCATCCGCAGCAGTGTGTCGTTTGATAATATTGAGTTGAATCTTATCGATCTTGATGTCTTTATCGATCTGATTAGTCAGATCGGCCACAATTTCCAGTTCATTTAAACTGACACTAATGTGGTCATCCGGAATATCTGAAATTGAGATCATTGAAGGTACTCCATACACTTCACTCGCCAGGTCTTCTCCTTTGACTCGATCAAGCGGAATTTCGTCTGAAACAGGAATCTTGACGTATTCCTGATTTCTTAAATAGACAGTCTTGTAGTCGACTTCAACTTGAAACATCCAAGGAATCCACAGTAGGTAAGTCAAGCAAAAATTCAAAGGTTTATCGGTTGGTTGGACAGTAAATCTAACATCATGTAAGTATTTGAACTGTATTTGAGCTGTATCATCTGTATCGCCCAACGCAGAAAAACCTGACCCGTCTGGTTGTTGGAAGCTTCACGAGGATGAAAAGTCATCTTGCACTGGTACACTTTAAGAAAGTGGTTTAATACAGGTTTCTGATTTTGGGGTCAGGAATAATCGATTCTGTTTACCCGGTAATGCGCGCGCTGATTTTCTAACGCTAGGATCTAAGAGCAATGAAAACAGCAGCTAAAATCTTTGTAGTACTGTTGATATTCGCCTTGTCCAGTTGTGCGGACCCAGTCGAAACCCTTGAGGTTGAAAACACGGTGTCTACACCCATTGGAGAAGATGATGATATCGATTGTAAGGGAAATTGTTAAATAGTAAATAAATTCAAGACTGGGAGTGCGAAAGTGCTCCCAGTTTTTTGAGAAGTATGAAAAACATCATAAAAACACTGATCATTTTTACCATCACCATTGGATGCTCGAAGCGTGGGAACGAGTTTCGATCGAGCGAAAATGACAGATCTAAGGAGCTGTATCAACTAGGCGACTCTCTATACTTCAAGGTTGAGTATGGAGAGGCGATTGAAAGATACAAGGAGGCAATTGCTGAAATAGTAAACCCTCAAGAAACCAATTTAATTTCAAATCTCAACAACGACATTGGTCTAAGTTTTAAGAAACTCGGCAGTTATGACAGTGCCATCTACTATTATCAAAGAGCCGCTGCAGTAGACCAATCCAGCAATGACAGCACGTCATTGGTTGGCCGGTGGAGAAATATTGCCAATGTCTATAAAAATATGGGCTTGTATTCCGATGCGGTGGTGATGTTGAATAAAGCGCTACTACTTATCAATGAAGACGACAGGCTGAACAAAGCACGTATTTTCAATAGTCTTGGTGGGATCTTCCTTCAGCAGGAACGATATGAGCAGGCATCAACGTATTACAAATATGCACTGGTGGTCTTCCGGGAAATTCAACAGGAAAAAAATATTGGGCTTGTCCTCAATAATCTGGGTTTGGTTGCCGAAGGGCTAAACAAGTTGGATTCAGCACTCTACTACTACCAAGCTTCTTATGCGATCAAACTTAAAGTTGATTCCACTTCAACGCCTTCTACCATCCACAATATTGGCAGTGTATTTCAAAAAATGGAACAGTTTGATTCCAGCCAGGCTTACTTCATTCAGGCGAATGCCATTCGGGAAAGAATCGGAGATGAACGAGCCGTTACCCTGGGTAAATTGGCGATGGCAAAGAATAACATCCTGACGAGGGAAGTCAAGGGCACCATGGAGTTGCTTGATCAGTCCTACTCGTACGCTTCAGAAGCGGACAATCAGGATCTATTGGTTGACTGCTATCAGAATTATGCTGCCTTGTATGAACTTATTGGAGACGACCAGAGAAGCCTGGACTACCTAAAGAAGTGGTCGGGTTTGAAAGACTCACTTTTTAATCAGGAAAAATTAAAGTCCATCGATTATCGCTACCAATTTGAAAGCGACCGTTTTGAGCGTGAAAAGAGGTTGTTAAATCAAGAGGCAGAACTTACCTCCGTGCAGTTAAGGACCAACAGGATCATCCTGGCCATTCTTGTGCTATTTGTTCTTTTTCTTGCAGTTTTTATTTATGTGGTCCTGCGTCAGCGACGTTCTTTAAGGTTACTCAACCTTGATCTGAAAGCTCAAAACCAGAAGATTGAGGTGCTGAACAAACAGAATTTTCACTTTACCCGAAACTCCCTGTCCGGGATTGTGAGTATGCTGAATAAGCAAATTAGGAAGGCGGATATTTCCCAGGTTAAGAGCATTTTAATGGAGGAGAAGTTGCGGATGGAATCCATCAACATCCTGTATCAGCAACTTTTTTATACCAGTGGCTCTGAGGTCAATGTGAGGTCTTTTCTTACCAACATCGTCAACAATACCTTGGAAACGATGTTACCTGAACGGGAAGTTGATGCACAGATAGCAGTCAATGAAAATAGTACGATTCAGAATGAGCAGGCACTCAATGTTGGACTGATAGTGAATGAAATATGCATCAATGCTTGCAAGTATGCATTGAATGTGAAGGGACACTTCTTCCTCAATTGGAAAGAGAGTAAAGGGGGCAATGTCTTAGAGATTGGTGATCGTGGTGGTCAGTCTGGGTCGGTAGATGTTGAGAGCACTTCCTCTTTTGGATTGCAACTCATTAAGCTCCTCACCGAAGAACTTGGGGGGCAGATCAAAACAAAAAAAGAAAACGGATTAGCATACGAAATAAGCTTTTAGAGAAATGAAAATTTTAATCGTCGAGGATAAAAAATTGTTGGCCGAAGATTTGATAGACCGGCTTCATGATTTTGGATACCAGCAAGTTATTGGTCCGTACGCAAAAGCTGAGGAAGCGTATGAAAAAAGCCTGAAAGAACTGCCTGATATCGCGATACTAGACATCAGGTTAGGTGGTGCCATGGATGGAATTGAGTTGGCCCACAAGCTGAACATGATTAAGAACATTCCGGTGATCTACTTGACCAACCAGGAGGACGATATCACGTATCAAAAGTCTGAAAAGACCTTTCCGGTAGCCTTTATCAATAAACCATTTACCAACAATGAGTTAAGGACCGCGGTGAAAAACGCGACCAAGGCCGCGGGTGACGATGCGTTGGCTTACGAGCCTGAAGCCATTAAGATCATTGATGACCGAATCTTCATCAGAAATGGACGTGGAAAGTTTTCCATCAATCTGGATGAGATCTTGTGGATTCAATCTCATGGTGGAGAGACCTCTTCCATCGTTACAGAAAAGAACAGGGAGGAAGATCCCAAAACCCGACCTGTGGTCGGTCACAATCTGAGCAGACTGGAAGATCGGTTAAACTTTTATCCCTATTTGAAACGAGCTTCCAGATTCTATATCATCAACCTGAAAAGGGTCGAGCGGATCTTAGACCTCAACAATACGAAAGGAAAGTCAATGAAAAAGGCAGTCCTCATTGCCAAGGAGGAAATCGTACTCGGAGATAAGTATCGAAAGGGCATCACAGACCAGTTTCACATTCTCTGATTATCAACTGATAAAACCTTAATATTCAAAAAACCCATCCCCGTTGGCTAAAACCCACCTTCGGTTGGAAAAATTATGCCTTTTGAAAAATAGCAAAAGGATCTTCTGAATTTTAAACTTGAAATAAAATAGTTATGAAAAACACCGCAATTGTAAAATTAATGATCATCGCCAGTATCATGACTTTATTAGTTGGAGAAGCCTATTCTCAAAAAGTCTTAGATAAGGCATCTGGTTCAAAGCCTGGCTGGGTAACCTGGACCAGGGGAAAGACCTTCAAAAGCTTAGGAAAAGGGCGAGCTAAGAAAATAAAGATCAATAAGGACGAGGAAGTGTACTTGTTTCGTGCCCAAGCGCGAGAATTGGCCAACAATGGTGACAAGGACGTTTTTTCCTTGGACGATACCAAACGGATGACCTCCCTAAACGCCTCCTTTGAATTGGCATCCATCATGAAGCTGGAGATCGATGCATCTGTTACAAATGATGTCAACATTACTGATGAGGTAAAACAAAGAATTTTCGATCGCACAGAAAAGATGAAGAGCCGAGCAAAATTTAGTGGGTTCACAAGAGTGGGTAGCTACTGGGAGAAGGTCTTGGATAAGAGCACTGACAAGATCTATTGGGAGGTGCATTACCTCTATTCAATGAATAAGCCAATATTCACTGAAAACCTGGAAAAGGCAATGAAGCAGCTGGATATTCCTGACAAGGCACAGGCTGTTGCGATGGCTATTGAGACAGCGGCAGAGGAAGCAGACATCGGGGACTTTTGATTTAATCCTACAACAAATGAAAAAGCTATTATTAACTCTTGTTTTGATCATCAGCGTCTTGAGTCTGATGTCACAGCCCAAGTGGGTTAGGAAAACTCCACCATCAAAGTCAGGTAATTACCTGTACTTTGTTGGAGAAGGGAGTACGAGACGCGCTGCTGTAATGGATGCACTGCAAAGTGTTTCAGAATCACTTGGAGACCAGTATCTGGAATCCTCGGTTGAAGATTTTGTTGAAATCATTAATGAGAATAAAGAGCGCCGTACTGTTACTAGATTAAAGCAGCAGTCCAAAGCTGAATCAAGATTTGTGTTCCCAGCCGATTCCTGGAACAATGGATCTTATTTCTACATCCTAATCGGGGTTTCCAAAATTGGAGAATCCATTGGAGGTCCTTTAAGTGCTGGCAACTTTGTTTGGAGATCCAGTTTGGCACCTGGCTGGGGTCAATTTTATAACAAAGAATCCAAGAAGGGGCTACTATTTAGTATTGGTGAAGTAGCGCTTATTGGAGCTGCGCTCTACAGCTTTGGCCAGGCAGGCAATGAAGCTGACAACGCAGAGCTGGCGCTCCTTTCAGGCAACCTTGCCCAGTTCAATACTTTCAGACAGAATGAGGACAACTGGAGGACGACAGGTACCATTTTTGGAATCAGCGCAGGAGCTCTTTGGATCCTCAACATCATTGACGCTGCCTCCACCGATAAAAATCTATTTGCCTCAGTTCAAGAAAAGAAAGGGGTCGGACTTTTGGCCTCGGGCACTCGATTTGGCCTAAAATATTCCTTTTAATTATGAAGCGATATCCAACCCTTGTTCTGTTTACCACCTTGATAACCTTTACACTCTCCGCTCAGCAAGACTCAGTGGAAGCGTGTGGTTATTACGGCGACAATGCGAAGTTCTCACGGAATGACCTCTGCAAGTACCATGGATTTACTTCCAATGCCGAGGCCGAGGAGAAAATTGAGCTGATCATGAGCCAAATGGGGCTAAAGATGAATTTTCTTGTAGTGGAATGCCCCAATATCCGGAACGCTTTTGCTGTCAATCATATGGATAATACCGGTCTGGGCTTGCTTCGATACATCATCTATGACAATGCGTTCATGAATGAGGTCGATCTGAAATCCAATACGAATTGGGCGGCGGTGAGCATTCTGGCGCATGAGATCGGACATCATCTCAATGGACATACACTTGACGGGAAGGGCAGTAGACCACCGAAGGAACTGGAGGCAGATGAATTTTCGGGGTTTGCCATGTATAAGCTGGGAGCGACATTGGAGCAGTCCCAGGCTGCGATGGCCAATTATGCAAGCAATCGGACTTCCCGAACCCATCCCGCTAAGGCGGATCGCCTGGAAGCCATCCGGCGAGGTTGGGAAAATGCCGAAAGTCTGACGCCTAAGTACGAGGAAAAATCCAGGAATGCAGACTACACCTCCATCGCCAAAAAGTGGTTCATGAAAGCCTACAACATTGAAGGAAATACCGAACAGGATTACATTAACAGGGTCGCCTATTATGGAAAAGCAACCGAATACCGAGCCGATTATGTGGTCGCGTATCGAAATCGGGCGAAGAACCTAAACGTGCTCGGGCTTCACAGTAAAGCCCTTCAGGATGCCAACAGAGCGATTTCACTGGATAAGGAACATTGGAATGCATACTCCGAAAAAGCGACTGCCTACGTGGGGCTCAGGAAATACCAGGAAGCCATTGACACCTATACCGTGGCAATTGTCGGGAGAAAAAAACCAAGCCCCTTCGATGTGGCAGGAAGAGGTTGGGCCTATTATAAAATGGACGAAAAAGAGAAAGCAAAAAAGGACCTGGAGCGTGCCTTAAAGTACAAGCCAAATTGGCCCAGCGTCGAACAAAAACTAAAAATAGTTTCCAATTAACCAAACATTCATGAGTCACCGATTAAATCTGGCCAACGCAGCCAAATCATTTTTTACCTTCATTTTCCTGATCTTAGGCGTGGTTCTGATAGAATCATGTGGGGGGGACGAAGTGCCTCTGACAGGATCTATTGAAGGAACGTTAACCAATGCCATTGGTGGAGAGCCGATAGCCGATGCCACAGTAACCCTCAGTGGTCAGGTGGGTGATCAGCTGAAGACCAATTCTGCAGGTCTTTTTCGATTCGATGATTTGCCGGCAGACGACAATTACGTCGTCAGCGCAGAGTCGCCTGATTTTGAAACGAATGAAACAAGGCAACTATCTGTGAGGCCGCAGCAAGTGGCCAATGCCGATTTGGCACTGACACCCGTTGATCCGTTTGATATCTCCGTTTCCCAGCTTGATTTTGGGACGGCATCTTCTGCCGAAAATTTCAACATTATCAACAAGCGAAACGGTGAGTTGCGGTACTCCATCACCACCAGTTCCCAATTGCTGACCGTTTCTCCCGACAATGGCTCCATCGCTGAGCAAAATACTGCGCTGATTCGAGTGACCATCGATCGAGAGCAGTTGTCCGTTGGGGACTTCACCGAACAGATCGTCATTAACACTACGAACACCTTGAGTGGAGCATCGGAAACACTCAACGTACTTATTTCGGTCCTGAATCCTTCATCTGCTATTTTGAAAATAGACGAGGGATCATTGGGCTACGGCACAGATGTCAGTACAAGAGAATTAGGGATTTCTAACGATGGGGAGGAGACATTGACATGGTCTGCCAGTGTCTCTGAACCATGGATTTCCATTTCATCCAGCAGTGGAAGTCTGGATCCTACCGAGAGTCAGAACCTTACCATCAATGTGAATCGAGCAGGGCTGGCAGAGGGCACCTACTCCGGCCAAGTCAATTTTACGGGGAATGGTGGCAGTGCAACAGTCACGGTGACCATGGAAGTACTGGGAAGCAATGCCGCAGCCGTACTTAACCTGAGTTTGACTGAAGTTGATTTTGGTTTGGATGGAACTTCAAGAGAATTGGTGGTGAGCAATTCCGGCGAAGTAGATCTTCAGTGGACGGTGACGAGTATGGAAGCCTGGCTCTCTACCTCCAGCACCTCCGGCACGGTGACCCCCGCCGGAAGTCAGTCCATCAACATTCTGGTGAATCGAACTGCATTGGCGGAAGGTTCATACAGCGGAACCTTAACCTTTTCCGGCAATGGTGGAGATGGCAGTATTGCTGTTTCGATGCAGGTTCCAAGTCAGGACCCACAACTGTCGCTCTCAGCTACTGAGTTAAGTTTTGGAACAAGCGATGACACCCGGAATCTCACGGTTTCCAATATAGGTCAGCAAACCTTGAACTGGTCGCTAACGGAGAATGAAGATTGGCTACAGGTATCGAGCAGCAGCGGATCGGTAACCCCCGGAAACTCGCAGGATATTACTGTCACGGTGGTCAGGGATGGGCTAGCGGATGGTACCTACAACTCAACGATTGCTTTTTTAGGGGATGGAGGGGATGCTTCTGTCAATGTAATCATGGAAGTCACGGGTCAAGGTGCAGGCAACGATCAGGATGAGGACGGAGTGCCCGATGATGTAGATGCCGATGATGATGGAGATGGGCTGATTGAGATTTTTACCATCAACGATCTTGATGATATCCGGAATGATTTGAATGCATCCGGCGTTGGACGTTCCGGCGCTCCGATCGGAGGCTTTACGGGCTACGAACTGATGAAAGATCTGGATTTTGACAGCGACGGGGACTACAGCGATACTTCCATCAAAGGAGGTTATACCTCAGGACAAGGATGGATCCCAATCGGTAGTTCTAGCTCCAACCTGTTCAATACCATTCTCGAAGGAAACGGGTTTACCATTTCCAATCTATTATTGGATAGGACAACCGACTTCAACGGCATTTTTGGCTACACCGGTATCCTTTCAGAAATCAGGAACCTGTCTGTCGCAGTTAAGTTTTTATCCGGTGATCGGTACAGTGCGGGATTGGTTGGATTCAATCAGGGAGATCTCATCAATTGCTCGGTATCAGGTTCCATTTCTGGAATCGGTGGAGGAAACGTTGGACTCTTGGTCGGCAGGCACGGAAAAGGAACAGTGGAGAAGTGCTTTTCAACAGGTACAGTCGCCGGTCAAAGCAATTCCATCGGAGGACTCATTGGATCGCTTGGAAACGTCTCTGCTGATGTATGGGAAGTGACCAATAGTTATTCAAAAGCGACAGTCTCCGGAAACAGTCAGGTCGGTGGGCTGATTGGGTCTACGTATTGGGGTACCGGGGAAATAACTAAATGCTATGCCACCGGGAATGTCACTACGACAGGCCAGGATGCCGGGGGCTTGATCGGTGAGCTTGACTATGGCTCCTTGAGTTCGTCCTATGCGCTGGGTAACGTAGTTTCCACCAGTTTTTACATCGGAGGATTAGTCGGGGAAAATTCCAGAACGATCACCTCCTGCTTCAGTACAGGGTCCGTGACAGGAGCTAGTAACCTGGGTGGGTTTGCAGGTCGGGTGATTGGCGCCAGCAGTATCACGAGCACGAACTATTGGGACACGGAAACAAGTGGGATTGCGACCAGTGCTGGCAGCCCGACAGGACAGACCACTGTTCAACTGCAGGGCCAGACTACGGCCGCAGGAATCTTCGTGACCTGGTCATCGGACGAATGGGATTTTGGGACATCCAGTCAGTACCCTGCCCTGAAAGATATGCCTGGCGGACTCAACGAACAGAGAAACTAATGAGCCAGTCGATGATCCGGTATAAGACGTTATTGCTGGCCTGTGCAACCCTACTATTGGTGTTGTGTGAAAGCTGTGAGTATTTTGACGAAGACGATGGAGCCGATGAACCACAAGATATTGTCATCACTGGGACGATCGTAAATGGTGCGAACGAGCCCATTGAACGAGCAAATATCAACTACACCATTGAAGGAACAGTCTTGTCAAATTCCAACAAGAACACTGCTTCGGATGCCAACGGAATGTTTGCTATAGCGGTGAGGGCATTTGCTTCGATTTCGGTGGAACTACGAATCACCCATCCAGATCATGCATCGCTGGATTTCAGTACGGAGCTCACAGCCTCGGAGGACCTCGAGTTCGAGATGGAGCCGGTGTTGCTTTTGTCTGCCTCGGAAGAAAGCCTTAACCTGGGTCCTAACACCCCGACCGGCACTTTTGTGCTTAGCAACGACAGGTCGACCGCTACGGAATACACGATAGAAAGCACAGCCGCTTTCCTCTCCGTGGATGCAGACAGAGGCACGCTTGCATCTGGAGAAGGAATAGAAATTATGGTGTCACTGGATCGGAGCGGTTTAGCTTTAGGTGATTACAATGAAGAGCTTGTCATACGTGACGAATTTGGAAATTCTTTGGAAGTCGCAGTCGCTTTCCGGGTTGTTTCACCGGATGAACTAAAATGGGTGGATGAAGACGGAGATGGTTTCATTGACATCAGGACCATTGATGACCTGTACCGCCTCAGTCTGGAGCACTTGCGTGATACATTTGACAACGTACTCGGATTTGAATTAGTCAACGACCTGGATTTTGAGGATGGAACAAGTTATCGAGAGGACACGCTGAGAAATTACCTAACCACCGGACAAGGCTGGCTGCCAATCGGAGCTTCGGACAAAGCAATGTTTGATGTTGATTTTAAAGGGAACGGGTTCATGATTGATCATCTATTCATCGATCGGGCAGCCAACAATGTTGGTCTGTTCGGGTTCACAGCGCCGGGTAGAACCATTGAAGGAGTATCCCTGCAGAATGTAGATGTCAATGGTGAAATTACAGTTGGAGCCCTGATTGGAATAAATAGGGCCACAGTCCGGGACTG
Organism: uncultured Roseivirgaceae bacterium; assembly: GCA_964591785.1. Classification (GTDB taxonomy): domain Bacteria; phylum Bacteroidota; class Bacteroidia; order Cytophagales; family Cyclobacteriaceae; genus Ekhidna. The sequence continues at coordinate 643 of CAZQDI010000019.1, read as the reverse complement.
CAACGTTCAGGGTCAAGTGACCAATACGGGGAGTAATGCCGGTCTTTTGATTGGATATCATGTCATGGGGCTTGTATCGAACTGCTACAGTGAGGGTGCTACGGTTAGCGAAGGGAATGACGTAGGCGGGTTGATCGGGGTACTTGGACGCCTGAGCAGTGACGAATGGGAGGTCCAGTATTGCTATTCTACAGCAACCGTACGAGGCAATGCCAGGGTAGGTGGCTTGATCGGATCGACCTATTGGGGTTCAGGAGAGATCAAGTATTGTTATGCCCTCGGAAATATCTTAGCGACCGGGCAGGACGTGGGCGGACTCCTCGGGGAGTTGGACTATGGTACACTTTCCTCCTGTTATGCAAGAGGTGATGTCACCTCCAACAGCTTCTACGTAGGTGGACTCATTGGAGAAAATTCACGAACGATTTCGACTTCCTATTCGACGGGTGAAGTCTTTGGGTCCAGCAATGTGGGAGGACTAGTGGGAAGAGTGATCGGAGCCAGTAGTGTGAATGCCCGCAACTACTGGGACGTGGAATCCAGCGATCTCTCTACCTCGGCAGGAATGGCCACCGGCCTGACAACTTCCCAGCTGCAGGGACAGACGTCGAATGCCGGAGTCTACCTTACCTGGTCGGCAGAC